>CAZBWS010000062.1:0-15141 GCA_964495705.1 uncultured Gammaproteobacteria bacterium | reverse complement strand
TGTGCCAATATACTTTCCTATCTTTGCTTTTTTGTCAGTGGCTTCTAACGAGCTTACGGTCAGTTATTTCCATTCACTTCCTACATATCTATATAGCTTTTTTGTGCTTGGGACAGGTCTAAGCCTAGGTTAGAGTGCGCGCTCTGGATAATTAATAACATAGGTTAGTTTTGACTGACGCATTTATCATTACATGGCTGCTATACGCTTTGGCGGGTGCAGTCGTCGGCTTTGTTATCGGCCTGACTGGCGTCGGCGGTGGCTCCTTCATGACGCCCATTTTAGTGTCGCTGTTTGGTATTAAAATGGCTATTGCCGTAGGAACCGACCTACTCTATGCGGCGATGACAAAGGCCAATGGGGTATTAGTACATCGCAATCAAGGAACAGTGGAATGGAAGGTCGTTCGGCGTTTAGCTGCAGGCAGTGTTCCAGCCTCGGTATTAACGATTATTGCGCTGCGCTATCTGAAGGACACTGGCGTTGATTACAACAGTTACCTGACAGTGACACTTGGGGTCATGTTAATCCTCACCTCTATAGTACTACTACTGAGGAATTTCTTGATTAAGGAACGTAAGGTTATCTCTACAGAAAATTCAGAAGTAGGTGAGTTTGAGCGGCGTCATGCAGGGATTTTAACGTTCTTGATGGGGGTGAGCTTAGGCGTATTAGTGACCATGACATCGGTAGGTGCAGGTGCTTTTGGTGCCGCAGTACTGATGGTGTTATACCCGCGTATGCCGATGATTCGTATTATCGGCACTGATCTGGCTCATGCTGTGCCATTAACCCTGATCGCAGGCTTGGGGCATATGTTGCATATGGGGACGCTGGATTTGGCTAATTGGCAAATCGGCAATGTTGATTTGCGATTATTATCAGGTTTAATGGCGGGCTCGCTGCCGGCTATTTGGCTGGGAACTAAATTGGCCAACCGCTTGCCTGACAATTTAATTCGCCCAGTGATGGGTTTGATTTTGTTATCATTGGGTATTAAATATACGTTTTTTTAGAGAGTATAGATCATGCTAGATTTTGCTAAATCCAATCGAGGCATCTTCACTATGATCGCTGTGGTTGGCGCTGTGTTGATTGTTATTGCCTTGTATATGCAGTATCAAATGGATCTACAGCCTTGTAACTTATGTATGTTCCAACGTTTTTTTGTTATTGCTGCCGCGCTAAGCGCTGCATTGGCGGCGCTGCATGGCACGCTATATGACTATTTAAACAGCTGGGTGTCTAAGTTTTATGCCTTGCTGGTGATTGTGTTTGCGTGTCTGGGTGCTTTAACCGCAGGGCGACAACTTTGGCTGCAAAGTCTTCCAGCAGATAAGGTGCCAGCCTGCGGTCCTGATTTAGACTATATGCTCGATGCCTACCCTTTCATGGAGATGGTGACTGAAGTATTTCAAGGTTCTGGAGATTGCGCTAAAACGCAATGGCTATTTATGGGGCTTAGTATCCCAGGCTGGACCTTGCTGTGTTTTCTCGCAGCCATTATTCTGGCTGGAATCGTACTGTTTCGACGCACGGCTAGATAGCCTTAGAGCACGCGGAGTGTTTTGATGTCCTTATATGCTGAAAAAATCCTCCCGACAGTGATAGATTGTCTGTGCTCAGTGCCTGCAGTGATGGACCTGCGCAACAAGGTTGTGCCACTGGCTAATGGTGTTGTTCTGGAAGTAGGCATGGGTTCTGCCATTAACCTAAGTTTGTACGATGATGAAAAAGTCGATTTCATTTGGGGCTTGGAGCCCTCTGATGGCATGCGGCAAAAAGCACAAGACAATCTTAAAAAATCAAATTTAGAGGTGCGCTGGCTCAGTATGCCGGGTGAAGATATTCCGTTGCGAGACAGTAGTGTGGATACGGTCTTGCTCACATTTACCCTGTGTACGATCCCAGATTATCAATCGGCATTAACGCAAATATTGCGAGTGCTTAAGCCAGGTGGGCAATTGTTGTTTTGTGAACATGGTTTAGCGGATGCAGACTCTGTAAAAAAATGGCAAAATAGAATCACACCTTATTGGAAAAAATTTGCGGGTGGCTGTCATTTAAACAGGCCCATCGCAGAGTATATTACTGATTCTGGCTTTCAAATTGCTGAAATCAATACAGTATATACAGATAAAATACCGAAGTTCGCTGGTTATGTTTATTACGGGATTGCAGTATGCAAAAAATAATTATTCTATTGTGTTTAAGTTTACTCTTCACTGCCTGTGGGCGCGTTACTAAGCCAGATCTTGATGCACTGTATAAAATTGAAACACGTCAAGCGATGGATATAGAGGGGGGGGACCCTCAGCCTCCAGTCATCATTATTCCCGGTATTGTAAGTACTGAATTAGTTGATAAAGATGGCAAAGAGGTTTGGTTTGGCTCTTTGATGAAGATACTCTTTAGCGATTATGAAGATTTAGCGTTAGATATTGCGCCTGATACATTATTGCCCGAACCCTCATCGATAGTACCAGGGGAGCTGCCACATAAATTACTGGGTTTGGATTTTTACGGTACCTTGTTTGATGTGTTGGAAGACTATGGTGATTATCAATACACAGAGTTAGGCACAGCTTATACAGGTTCGGGCCGCCGTTATTATAAATTTCCCTATGACTGGCGTTATGACAGTGTGCAAGCGGCTAAAAAATTAGATGAGTTTATTGAGCAAGTACGCAAGGATTATCAGTCGCCAGATTTAGAAGTAGATCTAGTGGCACATAGTATGGGTGGCTTAATTGCCCGCTACTATATGCGTTATGGGTCAGAAGATGTCTTGGATGACAATGACTTTCCTGTGACCCAAGCCGGGGCAAAAAAAGTCCGCCGATTTGTACAATTGGGTGCGCCTAACTTGGGCTCCATTGCCGCTTTGCACCAACTGATTGAGGGCTACCCCGTCGTTATAGGTGCTGTGCCTGTAGAAGTGATTGCCACTATGCCCGCGGTATATCAGTTACTGCCCCATCCCTTGCACGATTGGCTTGTGAATAATAAGGGGGAAACGCTGGATCGCGACTTGTTTGATGTAAAGACATGGCAGCGCTTTGAGTGGGGTATCTTTAGTGAAAAAGTGATCAAGCGTATAAAAAAACAATATGAAGACCCAGCGGAAGGGCAGGCTCGTGTCGATTTGTTGCAGCGATATTTCCATAAACACATTGAGCGAGCACGACGGTTTGTCTGGTCATTGTCGGTGCCTGTACCTGACTTAGAGTACTCCATTGTTGCTTTTGGAGGTAATTGCCAAGCCACTCCTGCACGCCTACTAACCGAGGAAGTGGACGGTCTTTCAAAAGTGCGTTTATGGCCTAATGAAATCAAGCATAAAGTGAAAGGCGTGAATTATAAGCGCTTAATGTTGGAGCCAGGAGATGGGCGGGTAACTAAGCCCTCTATGTTAGCTAAAAATTTCTTGGACCCAACGCGAGCCCGGCATAAATACAGCTTTTTCCCTTTAAAGTATGCCTTTTTCCTATGCCATGGACACGGTCAACTCACGGGCAATGTGAATTTCCAAGACAATCTATTGAATGTTTTGTTAGAGCGTAGCCATGCAGCGATGCATAAAGAGATGGGTATGTAGTCGCCTGTCCCTATAGACACAAAAAAGCCCGCTTAGCGGGCTTTTTTGTGTCTTGCATATAGCGTTATTCTTCGTGAACAAAGAAGCGGGTGGTTTGGCTTCTATTGAATACAGAAGAGGGAGTGATACCAAACATATTCCTAAAGGCGCGACTGAAATGAGCTGAGTCGGTGAAGCCTGCATCAAGGGCGGCCTCAGTCAGTGACTTGCCATGGGCGACATAGGTGATCACCGTTTTCATACGCACCCACTGACGAAAGCGACGAATAGGAACCCCTGTTTGCTCCTTAAATAGGTGGATAAAGCGGGTAGGGGACAAGCTCACCACTTCGGCTAAAACTTCCATTGAATAGCTAGCCGCAGGCTCTGCCTTGATCATTTCTAGTACCTTGCGGATGCGAGCATCGATTTTATGTTCGACAGGGTAGTCGTAACCAACCCCGTAAACGACTTGTTGCATGATCTTATGCCCTTCATTGGTATCGAGAGCTTTCTCGTCCATAAGGTTCATTAGCTTGATCATTTGCGCTTCATCGATATGGTCATACATAATTTGCCAGTCGCCATGGGGCATACTGCCAGACAGGTTCATATAATCGATGCTTTCTGGCTCGATATGTAGCACAGCAGCATTGATGCCTCCATAGCGAGTTTCGTGTACACAGCCGGGTGGGATAAGTGCGGTACGGCATTCGTGCCAAGTATCTGTTTCTGCTTCTAGAATAGAGAAGGTGCCATCAAGGCCAACAATAAAGGCTGCAGCGCCTAGGCGATGTTCTGATACGTCGGGGTAACGGCTAATATGCAAAACACGACTATCCCATATATAAATAGTTGATTCGTATCGATTTTTCATGGTGATTTAGTGTCCTCTAAGCAGTGTTGTTAGCCCATAACACCACTATTAACTTTATTTTTATATAATTTAGAATGATACGTGTGCCAGCCAGTAAATACAAAATTAATCTGCAGGTGACATTGACTAAATACAACTGCAGTCCAATAGGCTGCTATCGAGAGTCTTTTCGGAGGCGCAATGTTGAAGTATGCACGCGACAAATTGAGCGGCCCTCGGGGGAAGGCTTGCTTGTTCAAGGTAGTCATAGGCTTGTTGCCAAACGGCGGCTTTAAAGGCTTCGCTAGCTCCTAGGTTAGAGTCTAGGTTATCTGCGCTGAGCTTGAATTTTAAACCCGCAGCTAAGGAAAATATCCATTCAACAGCTTGTGGTTTGACTTCTACCTGTTCAAATAATCGCTGTTGCTCAGGGCTACGCCCGTCTGGGGCATACCAGTAACCATAGTCAATTTGAAGGCGTCGCTCTGATCCTGCGAGTGTCCAGTGGGCAATTTCATGTAATGCGCTGGCGGCATAGTCATGGCTGAAATAGATACAGTGTTGTTCCCTTGGGCTTTGCGCTGGTTTATATAAGGGTTCAGTGGCACCGTCAATCAAAACGGTATTTTCCGAAATTTGAAACTGCTGGTTAAATAGTTCGATTAAGGTGGTGTGCAGCATGGTTATGCGGATAGGCTGAAAACAAGGGTTATTTTACACTATCTTTACTGCCTGCTTAGCATTTAACATAAAGCTATGAAAATACTACAGGGCAATGCCAACGGGGTGAGTCATGCGCGATGAAAAAAATGAATATACAGAAGCCTATAGCGAAGCTAGCTATTGGCAAAAGCTAAAAGGTTTTGCGGGCAAAGCTGGCCGCGAAGTGGTGGAACGATCGCTACAACTCTATTACGCCGCCCAAGGGGAGGAAACACCGATCTGGGCAAAGACCGTGATCTACGGCGCGCTAGGTTATTTCATTAGTGTAATTGATGCTGTTCCCGATATTACCCCTATCGTTGGTTACACCGATGACTTGGGCGTGCTGGTGGCCGCTCTCGCTGCAGTGGCGATGAATGTAACACCTGAGGTCAAAGAACAAGCTAAGGAGAAAACCGTTGATTGGTTTGGCCCTGAAAATGGTCTGCAAGAAACTCCAGCGCAAGACGACTCTGTTGTGGATGAGCAGTAGTGAGTATGAATTATGAGTCTATTTTTCTGGAGTCGGGTGAAGGTGTACACCGGCTACATCTCAAACGAATAAGTATTGCGAAAGGCGGCATTCCTGTCCTCATGGTTCACGGCATGATAGAAAGCGGGCGCATTTTTTATCATGAAAGCGGTAAGGGTTTGGGCAGTTATTTGGCTCAGCAGGGCTATGATGTTTTTGTTGCGGATCTACGTGGTATAGGCTTAAGTGAGCCCGCTATCTCTTCTGCCAGTAAGCATGGACAAACGGAAACCGTATGTGAAGACATTCCCAGCCTTATTGAATTTGTTTTAACTACAACACAGCAACGAAAATTGCATTTGACGGCGCACTCTTGGGGCGGCGTATATATTAATGCGGCTCTGGCCAGGCAACCTAGCTTGATTGAGTCTATTTATGCCAGTATTTACTTCGGTAGCAAGCGTTCGGTGCGCGTTAATAACCCAGATCGCTGGCTAAAAATTAATCTCATGTGGAATACCATTGGTGGTATTTACAGTAAATTTTTTGGCTATTTGGATGCCAAGCGCTTAACGATGGGAGCAGACAACGAAACAGCGAAGACCCATGCTCAAGTGGCCGCGTGGATTGCACAAGATAATTGGATAGACTCTGATGATGGCTTTAATTACCAGCACGCACTGCAAACCATTAATCTACCAGCTACTTGGTATATTGCAGCAATAGATGATCACAGCTTAGGCCACCGTGAAGATATGCAGCGTTTTATGCAGGAATGTGGTGAACACTTTCAGCGACATACTTTGCTAAGCCAGAAAAATGGCAATGCAATTGATTACGATCATGTGTCTATGTTGACTTCAGCCCTAGCGGTGGAAGATTACTTTCCGCAGTTGCTTGAATGGATGTCTGAACACGAAGTTAATAAAAGCTCTGACACATAAAAAAACGCCACACGATAATCCGTGTGGCGTTAAAGTCTTGGCCTGCTATGCAGGCCGGGGTTGGTGGTATCTTACTTAATGCCTAATGACACTAAGTTTTGTTCTAGCTGAGCACCGATAGCAGAACCCTGCTTATAGAAAGCGGCAGGAGAACCAATAGGGGCATAGACCCACTCGTAGTTACCCTCAGCAGAATTAGCAGCGTTTAACCAGCTAGGTGCTGTGGTGTTGCCGTTTAGACCGTAGCGATCACCCGTGAAGATATTAATCCAAGTGGTCGACTCAGCTTCAGGGAAGTATACTTTCTTCCAGTCTTGGTTGTAGGTTTGCTTGTTAACGATAGGGGCAAATAAAACTTCTTCACCTAACATCATGTGGTCAGTCAAACCTGCAATTTCTGCATCGTTTGGATAGTGCAACATAGGGTGGCGAACCAGTGGGTGGCCCTTGGTCTCAGCGTCAACCATTAGCTGTGAGCGGTAGAATGCCAAGGCTTTGTAGACGCGAGCAAAGCGATCAAATTGGTCGTAAGTCGTATCATTATCATAGAATTGTGCATTATCTTCAGGCTTTAGGCCTTCGTGAGTACGGTATGCAGCAGTGAATGCGGATAGTTCCATCCAGCGCAGTAGTAATTCTTCTTCACGGTTGTAGCCAACACCACCAAAGCTTGCGTTGGTGTAACCACCGATATCGCTGTGGTTCAAACTGATTCCGGAGAAGCCACCTGTTAATAAGGCCATAATTGAAGTCTTTATCCCGTCGTACCTATCCCAGGTTACTAGCTGGTCACCCTGCCAGATAAGTGTGCTATAAGCGGGAGTCTGCGCTGAACCCGCGCGGTTAAAGAACACGATGTCGTCGCCATAACCTGCTTCAGTAATCGCTTCACGGGCAATGCGTGCCCAGTCAACAGGGTATTGATTATGATATTCAGCAGCGTCTTGGCCACTGTAAAGTACCGCATCAAAAGGCAGTGCTTCAGCAAAGTCGTGCATCCAGCCGTGGCAACGACCCTTGGTGATCAACTCATCTTTAATAACATTCTTGATCCATACCACTGCATTAGGGTTAGTGAAGTCGATCATGCCAGCATCAAAATCAGTATTAGTAACAGCATAGATATCGCCGTCTTGATTTTTCACTAAATAATTATTTTGCACCGCTTCAGTGTATAGGTTGCGCTGAACATTACCTTTTTCCGTCGCGTCAACTAGGAAAGCATTGATGTAACACATCATTTTTCCGCCTTCGCCTTCGATAGCGTCAACTAAGCCATTCCAGTTGGGATAGAGGTCTTCGTCTAGCTCCCAGTTCCACCATAGCTGTGAACCGAAGGAGGTTTGGCGCTTGCCAACCCAGTCCTGCAACCAGAAGCCACCGATAGGTGTGCCACGCTGCTTCAGCTCATTTAGTACGTTTGTAACGGCATCCGTACCCCCTTGCATGCCTACGATAGCCCCTTCGTTAAACCAGTCGGGTAGGGCGCGCATACGGCCAGAGTATTCAGTGAAGCGTTCAATTAGCTCCAACATGCTATCGCCAGCTAAAATACGGCCTTGCATATTAGCGCTGAATAGGCGAACACGTACTTCATCGTCAGCACTTAGGTCAAATACGCTGTAGTCCGTGTTTTCTAAAAATAGAGATTTGTTAGTATTGGTAATGTACTGTGGTACAGCGTAATAAGTCGTCAGTTCGTTGCCGCCAGAACCACCTGAGCCTAAGTTGACGAGTTGAGTAATAGGGGTGTGACCACGGCCAACACCGCCTTCTTCCGTCAATACAGGAATCGTCTTACCCTTCATGTTGAGCACAGAAAATTGCTCACCAAAGCCGTGGAAGCGTTCGTTGCTAGCAGAGTTATAGGCAAACTCCGAATAGTTTACGTCGTTGTTAGTAAAGCTGATGCTATATTTTAAGTGACCGTATTGAGCCTGCTCAAAGCGCAGTGTGTAGGCAGAATCACAGTTGCTACCGCCTGATATTTGGCCAGTGACAGTAACAATGCCTGACCAATTGCGGCTGATATTGTCAACTGTTTGGGTATCACATACTGAAGAAAGGTTCTCTCTAACATCAAATGAACCTCGCTCCTCTGTGGCCGACAATGAATGACGAGCGCCGCGTACAAAGGATTTACCTGGGCGAGATGCCCATACTTCGCGGCCTGCATTTAACACGCGCAGTTGTGCTTCACTTGTCCACTGAACCTGAAAGTCACCAGCGGTTTTGCTGGTTGCAGAGGTGTTGCTTTCTACGTCACCTCGGCCAGGTCCTGTAGGCTCTGCTGGGCTACCACCGCCAGCCAAGGCAGCACTGCTGAACAGTCCTGTGCTCGTTAATAGTAGTAAAGTCTTGTAATTCATAATTCACCTTATTGTTAATCTGCGAGCTCAGTTATAGTGCTGGCTTGAGTTTTGTAGTCGTCAAAATGTACATCACGCATATAAGTGAGGCAAGCTCGCATATTTTCCCGATTTCTTTAAATTATTTCTATTAAATTCATTTAAATCAGTCGCTTATTGCTTTTTTTTTCCTGCCGAAATTTACTTTTTTCCTTTTTTCATATCAGGAAAATCGGAAAAAAGACCATTCTCCAATCAGCTTGAAGTACTAATCGAGGCGCTTTGGCTGAAAATGAGATGTTAGTCGTAATAAATGTAGTCGACGCCTATCTCTACATATTTCCTTCACATTGATTTGATATAAAAAACTTTAAAAGCTTAAGTTTGTCTCTATAGGCAATAAGCAGCTTCACCAAGCTTACTTTGGTGTAGGATTCATCGGCTTAAAAAGGGTTTCACGGTTTATATGGGTTTCTGGAAAATGACATTTTTGGTCTTGTTTTGTTTATCAGGTGTTTTAGCCTGTGCTAGCAAGACTGTGCCTAAGGAACCATTGCAAAGCTTAACTTCAGAATTGCCTAAGTATTTAAGGCAGCCACTGATTATTCCCGATTGGTTTGAACAATTTAATGACCCGATTCTACAAGGTTTGATTAATGAGGCTGTGGAGCAAAATCCAGACTGGCATGCTATAGCTGCACGACTTACAGCGAGCACCGCGCTAGCGTCAATTGATGGTCGCTTGCCTAATTTAGACCTTAACGTAGATAATCAACGCAGTGATAATAATGGTACTGTCAGTGATACAGCCTCTATCGGTTTACGTTTAAGTTGGGAGATCGATTTATGGGGGCGATTAGCACAGCAAAGAGCGGCTAATGTTTGGTCGGCTAAGGCGAGTGCTGCAGATGCCCAGTGGGCGCGCTTTTCTCTTTCTGCAAATGTTAGCAAGGCTTGGCTCACTGTGTTGGCCAATCACCAACAATTTTTGTTGAATCAACAGCGACAACAGAATTTGCAACAAAGCTTAGAACTAGTCGAAGATGGCTTTAGTCAAGGTACCCGAGAAGCTTTGGACCTGTACTCTGCTAGAGCAGAGTTGGCGAGTGGTTCGGCTAATTTACATCGCGTTGAGAGAGCCTTTAAGCAAAGTCAGTACCAATTAAGTCGCTTATTGGGTCGTTATCCAGGTGATGTCATTAATACCGGCTCCAAGATGCCAAGCGTTGCTGCATTGCCACCAAGTCAATTATCTTCCATTCTTTTAGAGCGTAGGCCAGATGTGCGTGCAGCCCAATTTAATTTGGCCGCACAGCAGGCGCGTCGAAAACTGGCACAGAAAAATAGATTGCCTGTATTTAGCTTAACGGCACAAACCGGCTATGCTAGTGATACTCTCGCTAATGCCGTTGATGGAAAAACCCCCTTTTGGTCGGCCTTGGGTAATGTCACCGCACCTTTATTTAGGGGGAAAGCTTTGGCTGCGGAGAGCGAAAGGCAAGCTAGCCTATATAGAGCGGCTGTAGCTGACTTTAAGTCTGCAGCGTTAAATGCCTTTCAAGATGCTTTGAATACGTTAAATAATGAGCAAACACTTTATCAAGAGTGGCGGGGGGCTCAGCAAGCTGCGACTATTTCTGAGCAAGCAGAGCAGCAGGCTTTGGAGCGCTACTTGAGTGGTTTGGAGAATTTTAATACGTGGTTGCAGAGCCAGCGCACCGCATTTGATCGCAAAATCAATGTTCTAGAGCTGCAGGCTACATTACTTCAGAATCGAGTCGACCTTCACCTTGCCTTAGGCGGCCATATACCCCGTGAGAATACTACCAATGTTCCGTAAATTTTTAGTTCCATTTTGCATAGTGTTGTTCGCGATATTAGTGATTAGCTTATTGTATGCCTCTAGACCTAGCGTAAAAAAGCGTGAGCTACGCCCAGAGCCGTTAGTGAAAGTTGCTATACAAAAGGTAGACTATATAGATAGTGTCGTCTTATTACCCAGCCAAGGCTTGGTTACTGCGCAAACGCGATCGGTACTCTCGGCTCAAGTGAGTGGCGTTGTTACTACTTTGAATGACCGAGTTCGTCAGCAAGGCGCTTTTCAATACCGTGATGTATTGATTGTATTGGATGATCGAGATTATCAAACAGCGTTAGAATTGGTTACGGCACAATTGCGTGAAGCCGAAGTTGAATTACAACAAGAAAAGGCACGATCCGAACAGGCAGCGAGGGATTGGCAGCGCCTCAATCAACAGAAAAAGCCGAATGACTTAGTACTGCGTAAACCTCAGTTAATGGCAGCACGGGCACGTTTGGCTGCGGTCGAGGCTCAGGTGGCACAGGCTAAATTGAATTTAGAGCGCACGCGTATTCGTGCCCCGTTCACAGGTTCAAGTACGCAGCTGCATGTTGGTTTAGGTCAATATGTCACCCCAGGTACGCCGCTAGCAGAAGTAGTTTCAACACAGAATTTAGAAGTAGTCCTAGCCGTTAGTTCGCAGTGGAGGCATTTACTGCCCAGTAAAAACGAGGACACCGAAGTAGTTTTACAAAGCCAAGCTGGAGAGGCAGTGCCGGCTAAGTTAGTGCGGCAGGCGGATTTTATTGATCCAAATAATCGACAACTGAAGCTCGTCGCGAGCATTGATAAGCAACATACAGGTAGCAGCCTTATCGCAGGTGACTTTGTGAGCGCACGTATCAAAAGTAAGGCTTTGAAAAATGTAGCAGTGCTTCCCGTCGCATCATTAGTCAATGGTGACAGTGTATGGGAGTTGGTAGATGGGCGCTTACAAAAACGTCAGGTAAATATTGTTTGGAAGGACAGTCAACACGTTTATATTGATAGTGGCTTAGAGCAAAATGCTATGGTTAATATAACGGCGTTGGCGCATGTGGTGAGTGGCACTCGTGTAGAGTTACTGGATGCGAGTCGGGAGTTAGCCCAATGATTGCATGGTTTGCCCGCAACCATGTGGCGGCTAATCTTTTATTGGCTTGTATTGTGCTCACTGGATTGTATAGCCTGAGCCAGCGCCTGCCCTTGGAGATATTTCCCGAGTTTGATATTGATATTATCAATATTAGCGTTTTTCAACGCGCTGCAGCACCCGAAGATATGGAGCAAGGCGTTGCTAGTCGTGTGGAAGAGGAAATTGCTGATTTATCGTACATTAAAAAACTCAGCTCCCGCTCATCTGAACAATCGGCACTCATTACGGTTGAGCTATTTTCAGGTAGCGATGCCCAAGCTGCTCTGAATGAAATCAAGTCTCGTGTTGACTCCTTATCGACACTGCCTGTTGAGGCAGAGCGACCTCGCATAGAGCTTGCTCTGCGCAAGCGAGAGGTTTTGAGTTTGGTTGTCTCGGGTGAACTAGATGAAAAGGAGCTGAGCCGTGTGACTCGACGGGTGCGTGATGAATTAACTCAATTGAAAGGTATTACTCAAACCGATATAGAAGGTTTAAGACCTTATGAAATCACAATAAATATAGACCAAGATACCCTACGCCAACACCAGTTGAGTTTACAGTCAGTGGGTCAAGCCATTCAATCCCAATCCATAGACTTGTCGGCGGGCCAGATCAAAAGTCTAAGCGGTGAAATTCGTGTGCGCAGTAAAGCTCAAGCCTATAATTACACTGAATATGCAGATATTGTGCTGAAGCGTTATGCCGATGGCTCAAGCTTAAAGCTGGGTGACATTGCAGTGATAGACGATAGCTTTGAAGAGGCGCCTATTATCACGCGCTACAATTCCAAGCTGGCAGCGGTAGTGAATGTCTATCGTACGGGCTCGGAGAGTGCGATATCGGTATCTGATGCGGTGCAGGCTTATTTGCCTGGGCTGCGTGCTAGTTTGCCAAACTCCGTGAGTATTGATATTTGGGATGATGACTCCCGTATCGTGCGCGCACGTCTTTCGACCTTATTCAACAGTGCTTGGCAAGGCGGCTTGTTGGTTATTTTATTACTGAGCTGCTTTTTACGCCCAACTATTGCTCTTTGGGTTGTAGTGGGTATACCCGTAAGTTTTATGGGGGCGTTGGTATTAATGCCCTGGCTTGGAGTGACGATAAACCTGGTCAGTTTATTTGCCTTTATTTTAGTGCTGGGTATTGTTGTTGATGATGCCATTGTGACGGCAGAGAACATTTATACTCATCATCAAAGTAACCCTAAGCAAAGTGGTTTAATGGCGGCTATTAACGGAACGAAGGAAGTCTCCGTTCCAGTAACCTTTGGTGTATTAACCACTATTTGTGCTTTTTTACCGTTCACTATGATCAGCGGCCGCATGGGGGCTATCTACGAACAAATTGCCTTTGTCGTTATGCCCGTACTCGTGTTTTCTTTAATTGAAAGCAAATTGATATTACCCGCACATTTAAAGCACCTAAAGCGGCCTAAAGCAGGCGATAGTAATCGCTTAACTGCCTTGCAGGAAAACATTGCGCAAGGCTTGCAGACTTTTGTTGTTCGGTATTATCAGCCAGTGTTAAAGCGCTGTATGTTGCGCCCCTATATAACTAGTTTGATATTTGTCGCAATGACAGCTGTTTCCATTGCATTAGTTACCTCAGGTTGGACACGTTTTGTATCTTTTCCTCGTATCCCCAGTGAAAGCGCCAGAGTGAGCTTGGCTATGCAAACAGGTACTGCGATGAATATTACAGAAGAGGTGATTAAGCGTATAGAGAATGCTGCCGTTGCACTCAAAGATAAATATCGCGATAGTGAGGGCAATGAGGGGATACGCAATATTCTATCCACCATTGGTGCCAGTGGTGGGGATGCTTCAGGGCAAAGTAATGTAGGCAGTGTGCGCTTTGAAATTACGCCACCTCAAGAACGTATTATAACGATCAACCCAACACAGCTAATTAAAGAATGGCGTTCAGCTATAGGCCCTGTAGCGGGTGTTGAAAGTATGAACTTCAGGGCAGAAATTGGCCGTAGCTCAGACCCGATAGACATACAACTAACCGCTCCTGATTATCAAAGCTTACAACTCCTTGTGGAAGGTGTTAGAGAAAAGTTGAGCGAGTACGAAGGTGTGTTTGATATTAGTGATAGTTTGTCTGATGGAAAACAAGAGCTTTTGATCGAGCTCAAGCCCCAAGCAGAAATACTGGGGCTTACACTAGCCAGTGTAACTAACCAAGTTAGGCAGGCACTCGATGGTTATCAAGCCCAGCGTATTCAACGTGGGCAGGACGATGTACGTGTGATGGTTCGCTACCCTGCCGAACAACGTAGATCCAGCAGTGACCTAAATGAGTTGCGCTTATTAACCCCTACTTCTGAAGAGGTGCGTTTTGCAGATGTGGCAGACTATCGCTATGCGCGTGGGCCTGCGGCTATCTATCATGTTGAACGCCAGCGAGCAGTGAATGTGGTTGCAGATATTGATAAGCAGCGCGTCAATTTACCCAATTTAAATGCCGAAATAAAAGCTTGGTTGGCTGAGGCAACTAAAAGCAATCCCAGCGTTAATTACACATTAGAGGGGGAGGCTAGAGAGCAGTCAGATACATTTAGTGAACTGCGTATTGGTCTAGGTATCGTCTTACTGTCTATTTTTACACTCTTAGCCATCCCGTTGCGCTCCTATGCCCAACCCCTAATTGTAATGTCGATCATTCCCTTTTCCTTTGTAGGTGCCTTAGTTGGCCATGGTTTGATGGGGCATGATATTTCAATGATGAGTATGATGGGAATGATGGCCTTGGTGGGGATTGTTGTGAATGACTCTTTAGTGCTCGTTGACTATATTAACCAAAAAATCAAAACGGGCGCTAGTATCCAAGACGCAGTTTACCAAGCTGGTGGAGCACGCTTTCGCCCAGTGCTACTAACCTCATTAACCACCTTTGTCGGTCTGCTACCCTTATTGTTTGAAAAAACCACGCAAGCACAATTCTTAATACCCATGGCGATTTCTTTAGGCTTTGGTATTTTATTCGCCACCATGGTGACGTTGGTCTTAGTGCCTTGCCACTATTTGATTATGGATGGCTGGAGAAGGTTTTTAGGCTTTGAGCACCCCTATCAGCTGGAAGGGGAGTAGGGCATTAAATATGTACAGGCTGCTCATATAATTTGATTGCCTGTGGTGCTACGGCTTTCGTTTTAGTGATAAATACCTTCACCACTCTATGCAACATATTCGTATTAATCTTCAAAGTGTTATTATTCCCCAATGAACGATGAACAACGCCTACGCTATAGCCGCC
>CAZBWS010000061.1:0-15289 GCA_964495705.1 uncultured Gammaproteobacteria bacterium | reverse complement strand
TTGGACGATGGCCTGTGGTTCGGGGGAGTTGTTGGCTAAACAAGTGATTAAGGAAATAAAGAGTTAAATGAACATAGCCGTACTACAACATGTTCCCTTTGAGGGCCCAGCCTCTATCGTTGATTGGGCTAATAGTCGCGGACATTGTTTGCGTTATTGTAATTTATATAGTGGCGACGATCTTCCCAGCTTAAGCAGCTTCGACTTTCTACTTGTTTTGGGCGGGCCTATGGGCGTACAAGATGAAGCTGGCTTCCCTTGGTTGGTCGCTGAGAAAGCATTTATTCGAAGTGTGATTGATAGCGGTAAGAAGATACTGGGTATCTGTTTAGGTGCTCAGTTGGTTGCGGACGTGTTGGGGGCGGCGGTTACGCGCCATTCGCATCGTGAAATTGGTTGGTTCCCGCTACAGCGGACAGGCAGCCATGACTTAGGTAAGCACCTTGATGGGGTGATGGCGTTTCACTGGCATGGAGATACCTTTGCCTTACCTAGTGGAGCAGAACATCTTGCGTGTAGCGAAGGCTGTGCTAATCAGGCTTTTATCTATCACGATAAAGTGTTGGGCCTGCAGTTTCATCTAGAGTTTACTCCAGAGGTCGCCAAGCGATTAATAGAGCATTGTGCGGATGAAATTGATGGAGGCCCCTATACTCAAACAGCCGAACAAATGCTGTCTATGCCTATGCGTTTTGCCAAAATACATCAGGCTCTCTATCGCCTTTTAGATGATTGGTTGGAATCTTCTCCTCAATGATGGCGCATCTAAACAGGTAATTTACAACGGTCTGTTGTAGCCTATCCGCATTACTATTAAGGGTTGCGGATATGCCTAATTCATTATTCATCTGTTGGTTGGCCTGTGGTTTGTTTTTCCTGGTTGGTTTATTAACCGGTTTATGGAAGTATATTCAAATCACTAAAAGTGAAAAGGCGAGGGCACACTACTATGTGGATATCGCTCATCGTGCTGCATTGATGTATAGCTTCTCATGTATTGTATTGGCGAAATTTGTCGAGTTCAGTGCGTGGTCAGAAACGATTAACTTCTGGGCAGCTTTAGGGCCGATTGTTTTCTTTGCCTTAGCCATTCAAGGTTATATCGTGCATGGCTTTTTACAAGACACGAACAATCAACTGCGCAAGCCACATCGTTTAGGTACAGGCAACATCCCCAATATAATGGTATCAGGTTTTATGTGGCTGTTAGCAAGCGCTGAAATAGGTGGTTTTGTGGTGTTGTTTGCTGGTTTTATGGTTGCGCAATTTTAAGGTCATGCAACCGACATCATAAATATCTATACTCAGACTATGTATACTAAAAAAACGCCCATTGCAGCGAATAAGCAAATAGCCCTTGTTGCCCATGACAATAAAAAAGCAGAAATGATCACTTGGGTTGAATACCACAAGGCAGAGCTAGAGCGGCATACGCTGTATGCCACGGGTACCACTGGGGCGAAAATAGAACAGGAAACGGGTTTGCTGATTAATAAGTTGTTGTCCGGGCCAATGGGCGGTGACCAACAAATTGGCGCTAAAATTACGGAGGCTAAAGTCGATTTACTCGTCTTTTTATGGGACCCCTTTGAGCCGCTACCCCATGACCCTGATGTCAAAGCCTTATTGCGTATTGCTGCGGTGTGGAATATTCCAGTGGCCTGTAATCGTGCATCGGCTGATTTTTTATTAACATCACCTTTGATGTCTCAAGAGTATGTGCGTGAAACACCCGATTACGAGCGATATTTGAGTGAACGAACAAGCTGACATCAGCTGTGGCTTAATACTTTAATAGAAAATCACTCAGCTCTTGTACATTTTGAAAACGTTCTTGAGGGTCCTTGGCGGTCATTTTCTCTAATAACTCATTAAAGCTATGCAAATGCACCGGTAGTTCGGGTAATGCTTGTTCAATTTGCATGCGGATAAGCTCCTGTAGGTCCTGAGCATAAAAGGGCTTACGCCCTAATAACATCTCATACAAAATAATGCCTAAACTATAAATATCACTGCGTATGTCGACAGGGTCGCCAACAGCTTGCTCAGGGCTCATGTAATAGGGCGTGCCAACGACTTCCCCTTCAAGGGTGATACCCGACTCAAAAGCTAAGGACTTAGCGACACTAAAGTCAATGATGGCGAGTGCGCCGTCACTGCGGAACATGACATTACTAGGCTTTAAATCGCGATGTACGTATTGTTTTTTATCGATGGCTAATAGTCCAGAAACTAGCTCTTTAAGGTACTTCATTGCCTGTATCGTTGAAAACCGGTGCTCAATACGTTGCTTTAGATCTCCTGCTTCAAAGTGCTCCATAACAATAAATAGTAGACCGTCGTGCTCACCAATTTCGTCGATGACGATTATGTTTTCATCGTCAATTTCAGAAATAAGTTGGTATTCTAAACGGGTTCGTTCAACTAATTGCTGTACTCGGTCTTCGGTGGTGTCGATAACTTTTATAACGACATCTAATTGATCAAATTGGCGTGAGGCTAAATAGACAGCAGACATACCGCCGACCCCAATTTTACGCTTGATTTTGTAGCCATCAATGCGAGGGAAAAGCAGTTGCCCTTTTCGAGCGTGCATACCATGGGTGTTACTGAGCCGGAAATTAGTATGGGTAGAGCTATCTCTATGGTGGTTTTCAGCTGTTGCAATAACTTCTTTAATGCGTTCAGGGGTAAGTAGTTGTTTGGGAAGGTAGTTGTCGGCGCCTGCTTTTATAGATAGTACTGCATTCTTTTCATTGGTGGTGCCAGAGACGATAGTTATATACGCACGGCGAGTCAGCTGACGTATGGAGGTAAGACAGCGCAAGCCGTCAAAGTCGCCAAGTAAATAATCTAAAAATATAACGTCGTATTCTGCGAAGGCAGAGCTGTGTGTTGGCCAGCCTTGGGTATTCGGGTCGAGAGTGTCGATAACAGATTCATAGCAGGCCACACCCACACGATGGCTTAGCAGCTTGGTGAATAAGGGGTCATCATCAATTATAAGGATACGTTTGGGCATTAAGGCTAAGTACTTAAAGTAATAACGAGAGCAGCCTTATATTTAGACCATTCTATAGGGATGATATAAGAGCGTGTGTTCTTAGGCAGGCGGATAGTATCGTCACGAGTGCTAACAACCGTAGGTACAGAGATCATAAAGCGTTCACCAAATACTTGCCTAGCATTGCCAGAAATGGTGTTAGCTACTTCACCAACCACATCCATTTGAGAGTCTCGGCTAAGGTCTGTTTCGCCTATTGATGTTAATACACGCATTAGAAAATTGCTTGGGGCCGTGAAGTAAATGGAACCCTTTCTTTCACCAGAAATACCAATGATCCCCGTATAGTCATAAGCTAGGGGCTGCATGGTATCCATTAAATAAGGCGTGCCTACAGAGGCGGGCCTGCGAGTAGCTTCTTTAAAAAAATTAGTAGCGCCTTTTACAAAGACAAGTAGTTTTTCTTCATCATTTAAATTAACCACTGGTGCCTCCTACATGTTGGATGTAATGAGTTCTTGCAGTGCCTCGTTGAGGCTGTCATCGTTGAATGGCTTGCATAAAAAACCATGAGCACCACGTTTTAACGCCTGAATTGCAGTGGCTTTGTCATTCAGCGCGGAGATCACCAAAATTAATGCATTGGAATTAATTTTATTAATCTCTTCTATACATTCTATGCCGTCCATAGCGGGCATGGTTATGTCCATCGTGACTAATTCAGGTTGGTGTTGCTTGAACATTTCAATGGCGTCTACACCGTTTGAAGCGCTGCCAATAACATCTAGATTGGGTATATTGCAGCTGCGTTCAATTTTTTTGCGAATGATGTTTGAGTCATCAACAATTAATAATTTCATGGTGAGCCTAAGAGTTAAACCGTTTCGGGTGTATAAAGAGGTAAAATAATTCTAAATTCGGTGAACTTGCCAACAGATGTTTTAAAGCGAAGCTTGCCGCCATAGGCTTTCACTTTTTCGCGTACTAAATCCATTCCCACGCCGCGCCCAGCATTGATGCCCGCAGAGGCTGAAGTTGAAAATCCAGGATGAAAAATTAATGAGTAAATTTGATTAGGCTTAATTGCGGCAGCCTGTTCGGCATTGATGACACCTTTGCTTAATGCTGTATTCAATACTTCGTCACGACTTATGCCTCGACCATCATCGCGGAAAACAAGTTCATAATTATCTTCGCCCACTTGAGAAAATTGAATATTGATGTTGCCATTACTTGTTTTGCCGTTGGCTGTGCGAGTTTCAGGGGGTTCCAGTCCGTGTACCACTGAATTACGTGTCAGTTGGATCAATGTGTCTCTAATCAGCTTTGTGTAATCCGCAGGGATAGTGTGGTCTGAAATGCCTATAGATTGAATATCAACCTGTTTACCCTCTTCTTTGGCCACTTTGTCGCTGAGCTGTTGAATAAATGCCCAGTTATCTGTTTCGGCATCGGTTTCCTCGTAATCTTGATCTGTGCGCGGCTTTTTATGCAGGCTCTCTGAAACAGCAGTGCCAAGGTCAGACAAGCGCAGGGCAATCTCTTTAATGCCTTGAAGGTGATTAAGTAAATCTTCAAGCTTAACGACAAGGGGGATAAAGTCATTGCCATCGGGGTTGCGCATTTTTTTGATTTGGTCCAGCTCGTCTTCAAACTGGTGTGCCATTTGTTCAAAAGTTGTTAAGTCTAATGCGGATGCGTCGCCTTTTAACGAGTGTGCGATACGGAATATTTTGCTGATTTTGTTACGATTATCATCACTTGAAGTATTTGATTCACGCAATATGTCGTTAACCTTGTTCAAGGATAGTTCGGCTTCGTCAATGAAAATCAAAAGCTCTTGAGGATTGATGTGTAATACATTCATCAACAGCTCTAACTGTGCTTCACGATTTTCGTGCGATTCTTCTAACTCCTTAGCGAGACGTATTCGCTCTGATATATCATTGACTGCGACTAATAAATGCTTGCTGCTGTCGGCGCGTTTAGCGCGGCTAAAATTGAATTCTAAATACTTTGTTGTAAAGCCGCCCTTATCGTCAGGCAGGTTGATTTCAATTTCATCCATAGGGTTTAGGCCCGCGACGAGTTTCTCATTTACACGGTCCCCTAAGAGTAATTCTATATAATCAATTGCCGTCTCTAAGGTGTCTTTAGGCAGTAGTTCCTTGAGCATGCGGTCAAAGCGTCTGCCACCAATGGCTTGATCATTAAAGATGCGCGTGAGTTCAGCAGAGTGTTGAGAGGCAATAATTAACTCTTCATCGAGAAGAAATAAGCCACCACTGACATTGGACATGATTTCGTCTGTTTCGCGCTTGGCTCGGTCAAGTTTTTGGTCAGCTGAGCGAAAGCGCAAAATAATGTAGTACATGATGATTAGGAAAAATATCAGTGCCCCGGCTATACCTGTAAACTGAATCAGGCGTAAAGTAGTTGCCTTTTTGGCGGCATTTTTCGTCAATTCCTGGGTTAGCTCGTTCATTAAGGTGAGTATGCGTATATTGTTTTTCTGGGCGTACTCAGAGGTCTCTTTTAATGTGCTATCGATTTCGCCTCGGTTAAGGTAATCGCTAGCTGGACGATTCATGATGATATCAATACGATCTTTAAAAAAGCGCCAGATAGCTTCCGTCTCACGTAGCTTTTCTAGGGCCAACTCAGTAGGGGCGGGGTCTAAGTGAATGGAGTTGCCAGAGGTGTCCGTCGTTTTACCCCCTTTGATGAAGCTATCAAGGGTCCAGTCAAATATAGAGACTTGATCTTGTAGTTCAGCACGTAAGGCTTCTAATTTTTTGAGATAGTAGTTATCCAGCTCAATCTGTTCATCGGACAGAATTTCGGTGTTGAAGTGCTCGAAAAGTGCTTTTCCTTCAAACTCTTCGCTATTTAGTTCAGGGTTATCTCCTTCTTTGAACTGTGATAGATCATTGTCATCGTCTAATGTATCCGCAGTATCGATAAGCTGCTTAACCGCGAGGAGTTCAAATTCTGTAATTGCGCGGGTAATACGCTGAGATAAGGTACGCTGGCGTCCGGCTATATCGATAATTTCTGTGTCGTTGCCAATTTGCTCGGCAACAACGAAATTCATCGTTAATATGCCCATATCAAAAATGATAAAGACAATAATCGCCAAGATCAGGGTGGTGTACTTACTACTGCGTGATTGTGTTTTCAGGGGTTCAGCGCTCATGCGTTAACATTGCTCTTGTAAAAACTGGCTTATTTAAGCGCTAAAGATAGCAGATTTTGTCTTTCTGGGTAGTGAAAAATACACCTTACTCGTATTTTTTTAATCCCCTGTGTTTTTGCGATAGTAGCCAGGTGTTTGACCTGTCCATGCTTTAAAGCTGCGGTGGAATGAGCGTGGTTCCTGAAAACCCAAACGGTGCCCGATTTCTTCGAGGGGGAGGTCGGTGTTTTCTAATAAGTCGATAGCTAATTCATGGCGCAACTCGTTGAGTATTTCCTGGTATGAGCAACCTTCTTCTTTTAGGCGTCGCTGCATAGTGCGGCTGGTCATGCCAATTGTTTCAGCCAAGCTGTCTTTACGGGGGATGCCTTCTTTCATTAGTCCACGTAGAGCGCTCTTAACTTGAGCCGCTACGGGAGACTGCCCTGAGATTTCTGCTAAGCGATTGTTGGCCGTATCCTGCAAGGATGAAAATATGGTTTCGTCAGCTTGAATCAGAGGAAGACGCATTGCCTTTGGGGATAGCAATAAGCCCGTTTCCTCTTGGTCAAAAAGTACCGGGCAGCCAAAAATTTTATCGTATTCAGGCAGCAGTTCACGACGAATAGGCGCGCTATGTTCTAGGCGAAGCTCTACTGGGGATTCGTTAGTGCCGGTAATCCAACGGGCAAAAATAGTCCAAGAGGCCATGACGTTTTCAATAACGTGGCGTCGAGCCAAGCTTTTAGTCATATTACAGTCCCAGCGCGCAAATAGTTGATCTCCACGGGGAATGACTTTGGTGACGCCCATGTCGCCGACCAATTTTTCGTATTCGGGAGTGCGCTCTAGAGCCTCGGCAAGATTTTTAGAGTTCATGGCCATATAGCCATAGATGCTATAAGTGATAGGTTGGACATATTCGGCGGTTTTCAGGCCAAACAGGGGGTCTGCTGTTTCGCGTATCAGCGTTTCAACAATGTCTTGAAACACCCCGCCTTCAATGCGTGCCGTATTATCGAGCAGCATTTCCTCAGTTAAGTCGAATTGCTCTTTGATGGAGTCGGTTTCTACCCCCAGTGCTTCAGCGCACTTCAGATACTGTGCTATGGAGGGTATCGATGCGTAGCCGTCTTCTATATTCATTATTCAAGTGCCTGTCTTGCTGGCGCGATAAGAGAGTTAAGTTATCTTATTAAGCTACTGACAAAAATAATGCAAGCTTTATGATGTTATATCTGTAAATTTGACCGATTAAGTCAGTTTATTGAGTTAGAATCTGCGCTTAATAAACTGTGACAGTTTATCAAAGGCTGTCATATACAAATCCTAGGGGAATAAGATGCGTCGTTGGAATGGTTGGGGTGATGAGAGCAATATGATGGATCTGGCTGCCTCGGGTAAGCGCATGATCGAGGGCTTTATTGGCCCAGGTAGGCCTCTATCTGATGCCAGTTTGGTGAGTGTAATAGAACAAGTACCAATTTCACGTTTAGCACCGCATCCTATGTTGGATCTATCGCCTAAAATCCGTGTGCGCCACGCCCGTGGTCAAAGCTTTCCCGATTGGTTGGCCATGCGTAGCGGTCAGTTTGAGTTTTTCCCAGACGCGGTAGCACTGCCAGAAACATCTGAGCAAGTACAAGAATTGATTCAGTTAGCTAAACAGCTAGACGCGATAGTGATTCCCTATGGTGGCGGAACGTCTGTTGCTGGGCACATCACGCCACAACAGTCAGATAGGCCGATCATCACCGTTGCCCTGACACGGATGAATAAATTGTTGGACCTGGACACAGAAAGCCAAATTGCTACCTTTGGTGCTGGAACCAATGGGCCAGAGCTAGAGGCACAGCTACATGCCAAGGGCTATGTGTTAGGGCACTTTCCTCAGTCTTGGGAGTTGTCGACTGTGGGAGGCTGGGTGGTGACGCGTTCCAGCGGCCAACAATCCTTGCGTTATGGGCGTATTGAGCAGATGTTTGCGGGTGGCCGCATTGAAAGCCCTGTTGGCACGCTAGATATTCCTACGACCCCTGCTTCATCTGCGGGGCCTGATTTGCGTGAAATGATCATGGGCTCAGAAGGGCGCATGGGTATTATTACTGAAGTAAAGGTGCGCGTTACACCTCTGCCAGATCAGCAAAGTTTTCACACCGTATTCTTCCCAGACTGGGAGAAGGCGGTTAAGGCGGTTCAGGAAGTGGTACAAACTAAAATTCCATTGTCTATGTTGCGTGTTAGCAACCAGATGGAAACCTATACGGGTATGCGTATCTATGTAGAAGAGAAGCAAGTTGCCATGTTAGATAAAGCCTTGGCTATGCGCGGTGCTAGTGATAATAAAAATATGGTGACATTTGGTTTGACGGGGACTAAAGCTCAAGTCAAGGCGAATAAAAAGCAGGCCATGAAGGTTTTCAAAAAGCACGGCGCAGTTAAGTTGCTCGATAAGATGCTGGGTGACAAGTGGGAGCACGGTCGCTTCCGCTTCCCCTATCTACGCCACCCGCTCTGGGATCTTGGCTATTCGGCAGATACATTTGAGACGGCAGTTGATTGGTCTAAACTGAAAGACTATGTGGCCGATGCAGAGCAGTTAGTTGCTCAGGCCTTGGCTGATGAAGGGGAAAAGGTGCATGTGTTTACCCATTTGTCACATTTATACCCTCAAGGTTCTAGTGCTTATACAACCTACTTCTTCCGCAATGCGGATAGCTATGCAGGGACACTAGAGCGCTGGAAGAAAGTGAAGAAAATTGCCTGTGAAGTGATAGTAAAACATGGTGGTACTATTTCTCATCAGCACGGCGTGGGTCGCGATCATGCCCCCTATTTGTCAGCAGAGAAAGGTGAGTTAGGTATGAGCGCTATACGTAATATGGTTGAGCACTTAGACCCAGAGCAGCGCTTGAATCCTGGCGTTTTATTAGAAGATTAATCAAAAAACACTCTCTTGCAGCCTATCCGCATAGGCTGCAGGTAAATCGATTTAAGAAGAAGGTAAGCTTGTGGTAAAGAGTTGGGATAAAAATTGGCGTGACGCTTTGTGGGCAGACTTAAAAGTTGCAGAAACAGAGTGGGATATGATCATCATAGGTGGTGGTATCACGGGCGCTGGCGTGTTGCGTGAAGCCTCGCGTCGTGGTTTGAAGACTTTGTTGATTGAGCAAAAGGACTTTGCTTGGGGCACCTCTAGCCGCTCTTCTAAAATGGTACATGGCGGTTTGCGCTATTTAACCCAAGGTGACTTTAAGCTAACCCATGAAGCGGTTGTTGAGCGTCAACGCATGCTAGATGAAGCCCCAGGTTTAGTTGAGCCGATGAAATATATCTACCCCTTTCGCAAGGGTGACTTCCCCAATCGCTGGGCATTTAACTTTGTACTACGCGTGTATGACTTCTTTGCGGGTCGCCGCGACTATCGCTATTTTGGCAAAGGCATGGTGGAATATTTTCTTCCGGGTATTCTGGATGGGGGCCTATACGGTGCCACTCAATATACTGATGCGGTAACAGATGATTCACGCTTAGTGATGCGTGTACTACAGGAAGCCAAGGGCGAAGGCGGTATTGCCGCTAATTATATGAAGGCCAAAGACCTTATACGTGAAAACGACAAGGTGGTTGGCTTGACGGTAGAAGATGTGGATAGCGGCGAGTCATGCCAGGTGCACGCTAAGGTAGTCGTGAATGCCACAGGGGCATGGGCTGACCGCCTGCGCGGCAATCTTGTTGATGAGAAGCGTGTGCGCCCCTTGCGTGGCAGCCACATTGTCGTGCCTAGCTGGCGCTTGCCGGTACATCAGGCGTTGGCTTATCAGCACCCTAAAGATGGACGGTTTACATTTATCTATCCATGGGAGGGCACGGTGGTTGTAGGCACAACAGATCTTGACCATAAGGAAAACCTGGATTTAGAGGCGGGTATTAGCGCCGAAGAAGTGGACTACATACTAGAGGGGGCTAATGACCAGTTCCCGAAGGTTAAGTTGACTCGTAACGATATTCTTAACACATGGTCTGGGGTACGCCCCATTGTTGGTAAAGAAGGCGTTGATGCGAGTAAGATGAACCCCTCTGACGCCCGCCGCGATCATGTTGTGTGGAGTAATGACGGTATGATCACTGTGACAGGAGGTAAGCTGACGACTTTCCGTGCCATTGCTTTAGATGTGATGAAGGCTGCAGGGCCACACCTACATATTGGTACGGTAGAAGATACCAAAGATCGTGTATTTGCACCGGTCATGAAGCATTTAAAAGGCATTAAACTGGGGCCGGCCCAAGAGCGCCGTTTAAAAGGTTTTTATGGCTCTGCGGCCCAAGAGCTTGTTGACTATGCTCAAGCAGGTGAGTTGGCTTATATCCCAGGTGCGATGAATTTATGGGCTGAGTTGCGTTGGTCTGCTGCACGTGAAGCGGTTGCCCACTTAGATGACCTGTTACTGCGCCGCACACGTTTAGGTCTGCTGTTGGCTGAGGGCGGTATGCGTCAGATTGACCATATTAAGGCAATCGCACAGCCAGAGTTGGGCTGGGATGATACACGCTGGAAGCAAGAAGTTGAGCGCTATCAGACAATTTGGTCAGAGAAGTACAGCGTACCTACGGCTTAGAGCTGTAGTTAGGAGACGCTGCCATGAAAGATAATATACTGGCTATCGATAATGGTTCGCAAAGCATTCGCGCATTGCTGTTTGACCTTGACGGCAACTTGTTATTTAAAAGTAAAATAGAAATAGAAGCCTATTTTTCTGAGCAGCCTGGTTGGGCTGAACAGCACCCCGAGTATTATTGGGAAAATGTAGGTGTTGCCTGCCGTAGCCTATGGGAACAGGGGGCAGACCCTGAGTCTGTTGCGGGCTTATCCGTGACTACCCAGCGCGGCACGATGGTCTATTTAGATGCAGCAGGAGAGTCCCTGCGTCCCGCTTCAACGTGGATGGATCAACGTCAGTTAGCAGAGCTACAGCCGATGCCGCGTATTTGGGAGTTGTTGATTGCTGTTTCAGGTAAGGCAAAGATACTCGACTATGTTCGCAAGCAAGCTCCATCCAATTGGGTGGCACAACACCAAGCAGAAATCTGGGCTAAGACCGAAAAATATTTACAGCTTTCAGGCTATCTAAACTACAAGCTAACAGGTGAGTATAAAGACTCTGTCGGCAGCCAAGTAGGCTATATCCCTTTTGAGTATAAAATGCGTGACTGGGCACCTAGTTGGAGCTGGCACTGGCATGCATACTCAATCAAGCGCGAGCAATTGCCAGAGTTAGTAAAGCCAGGCGAGCAGCTAGGTGTGTTACAAGACGCAGCGGCCGAGCATATAGGACTTCCTGCTGGGTTACCTATAATGGCTTCGGGTGCGGATAAGGCCTGCGAACTCATTGGTTCAGGCCTCGTGGCTGATGACGTGGCGTGTTTGTCCTATGGCACGCGTGCGACTATCAATACTCATACTAAGAAATACTTTGAGTCTGTGCGCTTAATGCCGGCGTATCCTGCGGCAATCCCCGATCTATTTATGACCGAAGCGGCGGTGCCTCGTGGCTTCTGGATGGTGAGCTGGTTTAAAAAAGAATTTGGTCAGCATGAACAGGTTTTAGCAGAGCAGCAGGGCGTTGCCCCTGAGACTTTGTTTGATGACTTAGTTAACCAGGTTCCGCCGGGTTCAATGGGTTTGATGTTACAGCCCTACTGGGGCCGTGATATTGCCCCAGGGCCAGAAGCCAAAGGCGCCATCATTGGTTTTGGTGAAGTACATACCCGCGCGCATATGTATCGCTCTATCCTTGAAGGTTTGGCCTATGCCTTGCGCGAAGGGCGTGAGGCGATAGAGCAACGGGGTAAGAAAAAGATTACTCGCCTGCGGGTGTCGGGTGGTGGGTCGCAATCGGTTGCGGCAATGCAGATCACTGCAGACGTTTTTGGTTTGCCCGCGGAGCGCCCACACACCTTTGAAACGTCGGGTTTAGGCGCTGCGATTGTCGCCGCCGCCGGTTTGGGTTTACATGTAGATATTGCAACGGCCATGCAAAAAATGACGCGTGAGGGAGATGTATTTTATCCTAACCCCTCTGCGACCAAGGTTTATGACGCCTTATACAAGGAGGTGTATCAAGGCATGTATCAGCGTCTCGCGCCGATGTATAAATCTATTCATAAAATTACTGGATACCCAAACTAGCTACTCTTTTGGTGGCAGCTTTTCCTCGTCTAGGCGGGGGGCTTCTAGATCCTCCATTTCTTCTATTTCCTTGCGCAGGCGCTCGGCTTCCAGCAAGGCTTTGCCCGACTCGTCTACACGTCCTTCTTGTATCAACTGTTGTACCTGCTGTACCTGTTCATCGAACTGGTTTTGTAGGCTACGAATTTTGAAGTGCTTACTAAATTTTTGGAATATTTTCATTGGTTCGTCTTTCATTACAACAAAATGACGCGATATCATTTTTATTTTGA
This sequence comes from uncultured Gammaproteobacteria bacterium, assembly GCA_964495705.1. Taxonomy (GTDB): domain Bacteria; phylum Pseudomonadota; class Gammaproteobacteria; order HTCC5015; family HTCC5015; genus CAZBWS01. The sequence continues at coordinate 2,648 of CAZBWS010000061.1, read as the reverse complement.
GCGGTGTTGAGCGTATGCTGCGCAGCAGAATAATCACTGGCATAATGGTTTTAACCTTATAATATGTGCGGCAGAAAAACTACGCAGAGGTGTACTTAATGAAAAATTTAAATAATAAAGTGGCTGTGGTTACAGGCGCATCAGAAGGTATAGGCCGTGGTATTGCTGGCGCACTGGCCAAGTGTGGTGTGAAAGTGGCCATTGTTGCGCGCTCTCAAGATAAGCTCGAAGTGACTGCTCGCGAGCTACAAGGCGAGGTGTATCCCTTTGCTGCAGATTTAATGGATGCGGATGCCGTACGCACTGTCCTACAAAAAATTGCTGAGCAACTAGGGCCTATTGATATCTTAGTTAACAATGTGGGCGGGGGTACGTTTAAGCCCCTTGATTTGCAAAGTGCTTGGGAGGCAGACCTACCTGTACATCTGCCCATGGCAGCGGCTGTTGCCGCTTGCCATGCGGTGATCCCCAGTATGATCGAGCGCAAATCCGGGCACTTGGTGAATCTGACCAGCCCCGCAGGCTATGTGCCTTTCCCCTATATGATGCCCTATGTGGCAGCACGGCACGCCATGGTAGGCTTGTCCCTGTCCTTGCACGGCGAGCTCAAGGAATACGGCGTGGGCTCTACGTTGTTTTGCCCCTCACAGGTGAATACGGGTTACTTTGATCGCAATGATGCGGATATGGGCTGGTATCCACGCGTGTCTAAGGTGTTTCCTGTACTAGAGCCAGAGCAGGTGGGTGAGCAAGTAGTGAAGGCGATCAAGGGCAATAAGCGGGAAGTGATTTACCCGTTTACCTTGTGGGCGTTTTTACGCTTTTATCAAAAGCTGCCTTGGCTATCGGTGGTGTCATTAAAACTATTAGGGCTGTGGAAGCCCGCGGCGGCTCGCGAATGATCAATGAATTGCCTCTAGGCCAACATGTCAGCTATCCAGAGCACTACGATGCCTCTGTACTCTGTGCCATTCCTCGCGCACAGGGGCGCGAGCCACTGGCCTTATATGAACTGCCATTTCAGGGCGAGGATATATGGACGGCTTACGAGCTATCTTGGCTGAATGCCAAAGGTAAACCGCAAGTTGCGTTGGGTGAGTTGCGCGTGCCCTGTGAGTCCTCGAATATGGTGGAGTCAAAGTCTTTAAAATTGTATTTCAATTCCTTCAACCAAAGCCGCTTCAACGATTGGGCCGAGGTTGAGGAATGTGTACAGAAAGATTTATCTGAAGTTGCCGGTTTGGCGGTGACTTTTAAATTATTATCAATTCAAGACTGTGAGGCTCAAACACTGGTCTCACTGCCTGGGCAGTGTATAGATAATCTAGATATAGAAATAAGCAATTACGCGCCGAATGCGCATGGCTTGCAAACGACGGTTTCAGAGCGTGTTGAAGAAACGCTGCACAGCCACTTGCTGAAGAGCAACTGCCGCATTACTTCCCAGCCCGATTGGGCCTCGGTGGTGGTGCGCTATCAAGGTGCCAAGATAGACCGTGAAAGTCTGTTGCGCTATATCATCGGCTTTCGTCAGCACGATGAATTCCACGAACCCTGTGTAGAGAAAATGTACACCGAAATACTGCGCGAGTGCCAGCCAGAAAAACTCACTGTGTATGCGCGCTATACCCGCCGTGGCGGTTTAGATATCAACCCCTTTAGAAGTAACTTTGAGCGAGCGCCGAAGAATCTGCGCCTGCCTAGGCAGTAGTTCATGCGTTTATTAAAAACCGCTTTTCATCCCGATGTTTCTGCGCAAGATATTGATAGTGATAAAAAAGTCATCGAGCGCCACGCGGCAAGAGGCATAGTCTTACGAGGGGATAGCATCTTGTTGTTATACACCGAGCGCTATCACGACTACAGCTTGCCGGGCGGGGGTATCGACGAGGGCGAAGAGGACATCGCAGGCTTAATACGCGAGATGCAAGAAGAGACGGGGGCAGAGGCGGTGAGTAATGTAAAACCCTTTGCCCGCTATGACGAATATCGCCCTTGGTATAAAGCCGATGGGGATATTATTCATATGATCTCCCTCTGCTACACCTGTGACATAGAAGGTGAGCTGGGCGAGACGGCTTTTGAACCCCACGAAGTTAGCAACGGCATGCGACCCTTGTGGATTAATATTTACGCGGCGATTGCACACAATGAAGAAGTGATTGAGAGTAGTGAGAAGAAGGGGCTTTCTATTGAGCGGGAGACTTTTTTGTTGAAGGTTGTGGCTAGGGAATTGGTTGGTTGTGAATAATTGTTGCCCAGTTTGTAGCGTATCTCTTAAAGGTAAGTTGATGAAAACCGCCCCAGTGGGCGAAGTGGTTTTTAAATACATTAGCATTCGTAAACGTATTGCTATTTGCCCTAGCTGCAGTTCCCAGCTACAAGCGAACCCAAATCCCGCAGATGAAAAAATTAGTTTTTGTTTGATTTCCCCTTTTATGTTGTTTTTGGGTAGCTTGTTTTTGAGTAGTAATTGGCTGACTTACGTTAGCTTATGTTTTTTTGTTTTGTCTGTTATTGGTTGTGTTATAAAAATTAAAAGTTCTGATTATAAAGAATGGGATAACTGGAAAGTCTATAAAAACTAAAATAGCCCGTAGGGTGGGTTAGCGATAGCGTAACCCACCAGAAACCCAAGCACTCCAAAT
>CAZBWS010000060.1:7686-15303 GCA_964495705.1 uncultured Gammaproteobacteria bacterium | reverse complement strand
CGCATTCGGGGCAGATGAGCAGGCTTTGGTCAGGGTAGACGTATTCGGATTGGCAACGGGGGCAGGGAGGCTGTGTCATGGGTGAGAATGATACGTGATAGGGAGGGTGGTATTCAATGGTCCCGTCGATTAGTACGTCGATCATGCTAATCTGACGTTTTATGCTGGTGATAACCCTGTGTATCCAGCATTGCTATTTATTCTGAGTTATTGTGCTATAAAATAGTTATATTCTTATATGTGTCATACTCTTATATAAAGAGTAATGTATGATGGGGTGATGAATTATAGCAACAAAAAAATGGCTTTAACCTTAGTATTAACGGCGCTATTTTTGTCTTTTACAGGCTTCCCCGTGCTTGCTAATACAACTGAAAGCATTGATAAGAACCCACAGTCTGTTGAAGATAACTCTATAGTGATGGGCGTTTATGACGCTCCCCCCAATATTATTCGTAATGAAGATGGCATTAAGGGGATTTCTCCTCAGTATATTAAAGTCATCGAAATGGTCAGTGAGCTAGAGGTGACATTGAAGCCTATGCCCTATAGTCGCCTCACTCTGAGTAGCACGCGTAAAAACACGGGTGTGATTAATTCTTTTATTCATCCAGAGCTGGAGAAAACCTCTGAAATTCTGGTGCGAAACGGAAAGGTTAAAGTCTTCTTAGTGACATTAAATGGAGTAGACCTGTATTCAAAGTCCGTGAATGAGGATGTGTCGGTGGGTATGACTCGTGGCTTACTGTCAATCGTTAAAGAGTTGAAGCATTCTGAGCATAAGTGGTGGAATGTTGTTAGTGTAAATGACGAAGAGCATGGTTTAAGGGCTGTTATGTTAGGGCGATTGGATGGTGTATACGTGACTGATATTGCTTATGACTATTTTAAAGATCTGGATCCAAGAATGAAAGAGGCTAATTTTACACTCACAGATGCGGGTTTTCTTGATATCTATTTGTGGGTTCGTAAAGGCGAAGCGAATAAACCAAAGTATCAACGCTTGAAAACAATAGTGAATAGAATTACTTTGAATGGTCGTCTACCAGTAAAATGGTGGGATATTAGTGACTTTCTAGATTTTTTCTCGCGCAGCGAATAGTAGGCTAGGGGGGAATAGTTTAAGCATTGTAAGCCCTAAGCCAGCTTAATAAACTGTTAGCAGAGAGATACCCCCGTATGCGCGGAATGGGCAATGATTACGACCCGAATACCACAATAGATTGGTCCATTTTTCGGCAGGTTTTACCTTATTTAACCGAGTTTAAAAGCCGTGTAGCTATGGCTTTACTGTGCCTGATAGGGGCTAAGTCGGCGAGTGTGGCTATGCCGTTTATTCTTAAGCTTATTGTCGATGATTTAGATAGTAAGCTCTCGGCAACTGCGCTGGCGTTTGTTTCTGTGCCACTAGGCCTATTGTTGGCCTATGGCTTTATTCGCCTGTCTAGTGTGCTGCTGGGGGAGATTCGCGATACCTTATTTGGCCGCGTGACTGAACGGGCTATGCGCAGGGTGGGGTTAAAAGTATTTGATCACTTACATGCCTTAGATTTGGCCTTTCATTTAAATCGTCGCACCGGCGGCTTGTCTCGTGATATTGAGCGTGGCACGACGGGTATTAGCTTTTTAATGCGCTTTCTTGTGTTTAATATTGTGCCTACTTTTTTAGAGCTGTTTATGGTCATGGGTATTTTATGGCTGCAATACCGCTTTGAATTTGCACTGATCGTTGGTATTTCAGTGGTGGGCTATGTGTGGTTTTCTAAAAGCGTGACTGACTGGCGAACGCAATTTATTCGCGAGGCTAATCAAGCGGATAACCGTTCTAACACCCGCGCTATTGATAGCTTGATTAATTTTGAAACGGTTAAGTATTTTACTAACGAGAAATACGAAGCTGAATTGTACGACTATGAATTATCCAAATGGGAGCAAGCGAGGCGTAAAAATCGCTTAAGCTTATTTGGCCTTAACTTTGGTCAAGCCTTTATTATTACTGCTTCTATGACTACCATGCTGATTTTAGCTGCCTATGAAGTCACACAAGGTGTAATGACTTTGGGTGATTTTGTATTGGTTAATGCCTTTATGATGCAAATATTTCTACCTCTGAATTTTTTAGGTTTTGTGTATCGTGAAATAAAAAGCTCTATGACGAATATCGAGCGTATGTTTGCTTTGATGAAGGTGTCTAGCAAAGTCGCTGATGTTAAAGGTGCAAATGACTTACGTATTTCTAATGGCAATATCGTGTTTAGCAACATTCATTTTTCTTATGACTTGCAGCGCTCGATTTTACAGGGGGTTAATTTTACTGTGGCACCAGGTGAACGCGTAGCGATAGTGGGTAGCAGTGGTGCAGGTAAGTCGACTATTGGGAAGTTGTTATTTCGTTTTTACGATGTCACACAGGGTCGCATTGAAATAGATGGGCAAGATATCGCAAAGGTGTCACAGCTGAGTTTGCGCAACAACATAGGCGTAGTGCCCCAAGATACCGTGCTATTTAACAGCACCTTGATCGAAAATGTTCGCTATGGACGCCCCGATGCGACTGATGAGGAAGTCATTCAAGCGCTGAGACAAGCTCATCTGCATGATTTTATTCAGCAGCTACCAAAGGGCCTTGAAACCCAAGTGGGTGAGCGTGGCTTAAAGCTATCGGGTGGTGAAAAACAGCGGGTCGCCATTGCCCGAACTTTGCTAAAAAATCCGCGCATTCTAATTTTTGATGAAGCCACTAGTTCCTTAGATAGCCAATCTGAAAAAGCCGTATTGGATGCTATCGATGATGTATCACAGGGTAAAAGCAGTGTTGTTATTGCCCATCGTTTATCTACTATTGTTAACGCTGATCGTATTCTTGTGTTAGAGCGAGGCAAAGTGCTTGAGCAAGGGGATCATACATCGCTAATGGCCCAAGGTGGCCGCTATGCACAGTTATGGCAGATGCAGCAATAATAAGCATTAAAAGAATATTCCCGGGTCGGGTTATCGTTACGATGTTCACAGCACTGCCTCTATCAATAATTGTATTGTAGATTCAGTATCTAGCCTGTTAGTCAGGCTGTATGTAGGAAGTTCTTGCGTTAATTCTTTCTTAACTACGGTAGCGAGTTATCTGCTTATATGTATATATTACGCAGTGAATAGCATCACAGAAGCGTTATATGGAATGCAAAAAACTGCCAAGTATTCGATGAATACTTGGCAGTGATTTATTTACTTACCTTGGTTTAACATTGTTGACTTTGATTTCAGCAACTACACGACGATTTTTTTGTCGTCCCGCGCTAGTCTCATTAGATGCGATAGGTTGTGCAGGGCCGAAACCTACAGCTGAAATTCGGCTTGCAGCAATACCAAATTTGCTGACAAGTACTTGCTTAACAGCATTTGCCCTACGCCCAGAAATATTCTTGTTATAAGCAAGGCTTCCGCGACTATCTGTGTGGCCTTCTACAACAGTACTCTTGTCTTGATAGCGCTGCATGAATGCTGCAACTTTTTCAATCTCAGGCAGGTACTTATCATCAATAACAATAGAATTATTTGCAAATTCAATATTCAATTTAATACGCACGTTTTCAGTGATTAAGATACAACCAACAGTGTTAACCGCCGCACCTGCAACCGTACCTGGGCACTGGTCTTTGGCATCTACAATGCCGTCATTGTCCGTATCTAATGGGCACCCTTGTAAATTGACTTTCTCACCTGCGGGGGTGCTTGGGCATTTGTCAGCATTGTTAGTAACACCGTCTTTATCTGAATCTAAGGCACAGCCTTGTGCGTCTACAGAAGTATTGGCGGGTGTGCTTAAGCAGCGGTCAGAAGTATCTATAACACCATCGTTATCGCCGTCTTTAGCCTGTAGCACGACAGGAGCTGGCTGCTTAGATGCGTTGCCGCCAAAGCCAAAACTTAAAGCCAATGTGGCGATATTGTCGATATCAGAACCGTCAAAGTTATTCAGTACGCGGTAATCTGCTCGCAGACCTAGCTTTTCAGTAAAAGGTACTTTCACACCTAAACCAACATTCACTTGTGGCCCAGAAAAAGGCTGAGTGCCGCTATCAGAATCTATAGTGCCAACACCAGCAACTACATAACTTGCTAAACGCTCAGATCGATAAAAGTTATACAGGCCGTCAAGGTGAAGCCACGTAACATCTGAATCGTCAGCCCCCGCGGTTTTAGAGTCTACTTCGGCTCTGGCAATGCCAATTTCAGCTGCCCATCTTTCATTGAAGTTTTTACCTAATCCAATTGCCGGTAGAACCTCATTGTCTAAGTCTTTATCGCTGTCAGGAATAAAGTATGCAGCCCCTGGCACAACGTAGTAAGGCGTTTCAGCAATGGCCTGAGCAGAAACTAAAGTAAGTGCGCTAGAAAGCACAAGCGTAGAAAAGGCTTTTTTCATGAGATATCTGAGTCCAGTTTAAAAAAGATAGGATTCTGATGTTTATGATGCATATATACAAGTGAAAAAACATAATATTTACAAAAATAAACATAGTTAATAATAATTTTTTAATGCTTTAAGAAAAACAGATACACACAAAGAGCACATTCCAAACTCACATGCACTACGTAAGCTGGATTCTCAATCAAATGGGAGAGAGCAATGAAAGTAGATGATGTATTAATAGCGGGTGCTTCCTATGCAGGCTTAGCCTGTGCCCACGAAGCTAGCTCACGAGGTTTGAGCTGCCGTATATTGGAAGGTAAAAAGTCCGCCAGCTGTAAGATACGCACCACGGGTATTTTGGTAAAGGAGGCTGAGCAGGTGTTCAACTTTCCTCAGTGCTTTCTGCGCGATATTAAAGGCGTACGGCTGTATGGGCCTTCTCTGGATTACATTGACCTGCGCTCGCCCGGCTATAGCTTTTATGCCGCTGATACGCCGGGGTTGATGGACTGGTTTGCTAGCACTGTACAAGCAAATGGCACAAAGATAGAGTTTGCGGAGAAGTTCTCTGAAGCAAAACGCCATGCGGATAGTCTAGAAATCAATCAAAAATACCGCGCCCGCTTTGTCGTTGGCGCCGATGGTGCGCGCTCGCAAGTAGCAAAGCAGTTTGGCTTGAGTCAAAACACACATTTTCTCACGGGCATGGAGTTTGAGTATTTGGGTATTGATTACTTAGATCGCGACTATTTACATGTGTTTATCGATTCTAATATTGCCCCTGGTTATATTGCATGGGTGGTGCCCGGTGTGGAGATGACCCAAGTGGGTATGGCGGCGACTTATCCCCATCAGCTGGATATGCCCGCCTTGCTGAATAAGCTCAAGCCCTTGCACGACTTTACGCATGTACCGGTGATGGAAACACGCGGCGGTGTGATTCCGGTGGGCGGGGTATTGCCCAAGCTGGGTGATGATCGCGTGTTACTACTGGGCGATGCCGCAGGTACGGTGTCTCCGCTGACAGCGGGTGGCATCCATAAGGCCTTGGAACATGGGCTAAGGGCTGCGGGCTGTATTGATGATTACTTACAGGGCCGGGGCGAGATACCGGTAGCGGCTATGCAGCCCTATTATCCTAACTATCGCTTTAAAAAACTGCTGCGTATGATGGCGGATGGCCCTATACCTAATTATCTACTCGATGAATGTGTGAATAGCCCTGTGTTTAGACGCTTTGCCCAGCTCATATTCTTTCATCATCGAGGCCTTTTCTCGAAGCAGGCTTGGGGGGAGCTGTTGCCTAGAAAATCCGGATAGCTTGATGTTATTGTAGGAAGTTCCTACAATAAATTTGTCATCGCATTGCTATGATAAAAACCATGGGGAGGCTTGCCATCACACGTCCACGCGTTCTATATCGTTACAGCGAGCTGCAGGATCAGCATGACTTTGAGCAGTTGTTTGGGGATGTGTTTTCTATCGTATTTTGTGATTGCGATGAACAGGCCTTGCAGGCGTTGCAGCAGGGTAAATTTGATGGGGTATTCGTCGAATATAGTTGCCTTGGTGGCAACTTGGCTTCCCCGCTGTTGGCGGTTAGCAGCGGCCAAGGCAATCCACAAAAAATACTATTGAATGCGGATGTCTCCCTAGACGGCGTTATTCAGCTGTTATCCAGCCAAAGCCTGAACAAATGTTTTGCTCGGCCCTACGATGCAAACTTAATTAAGTCTGCGGTGTATGCCGCGCAAATGAAAATTCAAGAACCTCTGCGTGCAGCGTTTAGCCAAGCGAATGCGCAGCCCAGTGTCTTGATCGTTGATGATGAGGTTTATGCAAGCAAGTACCTAAAGAAAAACCTAGAAGTATTGGGCGCGAGCTTTGATATTTTATGCGCGGCCAATGCGCAAGCCGCCTTAGACTTACTGGAACAGCATAAGGCCTCGGTTGCGGTGATTGTCAGCGATCACAAAATGCCAGGTATGAAGGGCAGTCAGCTGTTAAATAAAATCCGCAACATCCAACCGAATATCGTGCGTATTTTAACCTCTGCCTATGGTGAGGTGGATGTAGCACTGGATGCTATGAATGAAGGCAGTATATTTCAGTACATCAAAAAGCCTTGGGATGCGGAGCAGGTGCTGGGGTGTATTAATCAAGCCTTGGATCGGCATCGCGTGTTACAGCAGCAGAGCCAACAATCCCAGCAAGCCCTTGATGCCCATTACCAGCAAATTATACAACAGCGTAGACAAGCATTGCGCAGCACACTTGTGCCTAAGCTGCAGGCAGCTTTAGGGGTAGGGCAAGAGGTAGTCGATCAATTCATTCACTGTTTAGACAGCATTACGGTTTCTGCGAGCTACCCCTCAGCGATAAGGGCAAGTCATACCCCCGCGTTTGAAGCGCAGCTGCTTACTTCTTTGTGCGGCGCGATGCAAACAAAGCTCGATGAAATGACAGGCCTATTAGACTCAAAGATAAGCGTTCAGCAAGACTTTATTCACGCTTGGCTACCCAATGATGCTGAGCATCGGCCGAGCTTGGGGAATTATTGTCATCGAGAGATAGAACAGGCCCTCGCTATCTTGATGAACGCATCGGGCATGCAACTTACTGATTGGCAATTAAATGTCTCCCCAGAAGCTATCCGCATAGCGCTGCCGCTACCGCTTAAAATATACAGTCATGTGTTAGGCCCCGTGAAAAAGCTATCCGAGCGTTTTATACAACAGCAAACAGCACTGCTGATGCTGTTTGTTATGAATTGCTTGCTGGAGGGCGAGCTGAGCATAGAGGGTGGCAAGCAATCCCTAGACCTGCGTTTTACCTGCACACTAGAAGGGCGTGCTTAAAGTGGCAAAGGGCAATGCTATTCGGCTTTTCTTGACCATGCAAAAATTGATGTACCGTGAAGCGTTGTTGTATCAATTTATGTTGCTGGATAAGGTCAGCTTGGTGGGAGAGTCATCTACTGGGGTGCATACCTTGGAGAGTATCGAAGAGAGCGGTGCTAATGTATTGATCATTGAGGAAGACCTGCCAGATAACGACGGTTTAACTATTTCTGAAATTGCTCTTGAGCAAGACCCTTCGCTGATTATTGTGTTGCTGGTGGATAAAGAAATCAGCCGCAACCGCTTGGCCATTTATTTAGAGTCTGGGATTAAGTCGGTTATTTCTAGCCAGCAACCGATTAGCGA
>CAZBWS010000060.1:0-7586 GCA_964495705.1 uncultured Gammaproteobacteria bacterium | reverse complement strand
TTTATTTAGAGTCTGGGATTAAGTCGGTTATTTCTAGCCAGCAACCGATTAGCGAGCTGGTTAAGGTGCTGCATTATATTATGGGTGGACAGCTGTATATTGGCAGTGAGTACTACCCTAGTGCGTCACCCTATAAAGATTTGGAGCTTGATGTGTTTCACTCCTTGTCTCAGCGAGAGCAGGAAGTGGCTCTGTTTATTGCCAAGCGCATGGAAATAAAGCTGATCGCAGAAACCATGGGTGTATCGAATAAAACCGTGCATTCCTATAAAGACAGAATACTGACCAAGATGGGCTTTGAGCGTTTACCTGAACTAGTGTTATTTATGCAGCGCTACAAGAGCCGTGCCCAGCTATGAAAATACTCGATGGTTTAGAACAAATTAGTCAGCTCGACGAGCAGCAAAAACAAGACTTTGAAATATATTGTAAAGATAAACTTCAAAACCACCTGCTACCTGTGTTTGCGGACTTGTCACTATGTATGACCTTGGGCGGAACACTGCTATTGCTGACGATAAATTTACTACAGAACAGCGCAGCCGTACACTTTTTAAACTACGTTTATATCGCGATTTTGCTTGCTATTGCAGCGGCACACTTTAATACCAATATACGACGCGAAGCGCCGCTGCTAGTGTACTGTCTGTTCTTTACACTCTCTCTTTTTAGTTATCTGCACTACGCATCCATCGGCGGTGGTAAGGCGCCTATCTTTGGTTTGTTTTTCTATCTCAGCTCCTTGGGTTTTATTACCTTGTCGCTGTTTCATACCACGGTGATCCACTGCATTAATTTACTCTTCTTAGTCGTGACTACCTTGTTAATTACGGGAGTGGAAGGACTGTCGTCGGCACTATTAGCTATATTCTCTGATTGGTTTTTTGTTATGTGTTTGTTCATTGCGCCGATCTCTGCGGTATTTAATCGCTGGTTTTTTCGCAATATTGTCGCCTTACAATTTATGCTGCAGGAAAAAAACACCCTGCTAAATAAAACCTTAGCATCTTTAAAAGCTACCGAAGCGATTGTGGTAAAACAACAACGCCACGAGGCGCTAAGCCATATGGCGAAAGGCATACTGCATGAGATTATGAATCCTGTGAATTGCTCTACCCAAGCGATTAACTATGCAAAGCGCATTAATCAAAATACTGAGTTGGCCGAGGCCCTGGATGATGCCATGCTGAATCAGCAGCGTATTGCTAATATTGTGTCTGATCTTAGAGCCTATTCTTCGCCCGAATCAGAGGGGCAGCGAAGCAAGCTAGACTTAGCTCCCTTGATAGAGCAGTCCTTGAAGTTCTGCCGTAATGAGCTGCGATCTATTGAAGTAAATAGCTTGGTTGAAGAGGGGACGTTTGTGCAAGGCTCGGTTTCTGAACTTCAGCAAGTGCTGGTTAATCTATTATTAAATGCAGCGAGCGCCTCGGCATCGCAAATAACGATTAGTTACAGCAGTGATAGTGAGCATGTTTATCTTATTGTTGGGGATGACGGCGTGGGCATTGATGGGGATAAAATAAAGCACCTAACCGACCCGTTTTATTCCACCCATGATGATGGGAATAAAATGGGCTTGGGTTTGAGTATTTGCCAAACAATTATGCGCCACCACCAAGGCGATATAAATTTTTCATCAGCGCCAGGGAAAGGGGCTCAGGTGATCCTGAGCTTCCCTATTCATTAGCTAATCCGCAGTAAACTCTATCTGCACATCTAAGCTCATCGTAACGTCACCTTGTTCAGCATGACTAATATCGATACTACCTGTATCGCTTAAGCCAATGGTACGCAGATTTGAGGAGTCATCTAGATCAAATAGCAACATGCTCGAGGCGATGCCATGCAGGGGTTGTACGCCTGGCGTATAGGAAGTCGACTCGATAAACACCTGCAGGATATAGGGTTTAAAGTTGTCGTTGGTGTCCGCGCCAATGAGTACCAGGCTCACCACAGAGGGGTTGGTTTGGGTGTTTAATGAATACACCAAACTATCAACTTGAAAGGCTGCGAGGGTCAGGCTGGCATTGACGATATGGCCGCCGGGCAGGGTAAAGCTAAAGCTGCCTTGGTCTACGCCATTGCGGCTGTTGATATCCCCCGTTAGATTGGCAGACTCTACCGCTGTGCTGCAATCTTTGGCCTCGTCGACCAGCAGCGTTTCGGTTTCGCTTGTATTGCCTGCAATCGCATTGTTCAATGTGACGCGCTGGCTAGGGGTGTAATTGCTATCACTTGCTTTTCCGACACCGTATATAAACTCGAGAATAGGGTCGAAGTCTATACGTGGGGTGCTGGTGACCGCTTTAATACGACCAATCTCATTGAGTAAATCTTGCTCTACCCAGCGGGTTTCTAGCAACCTTGTTAGGGTAGATAAATACTGTTGGCGAGTACTGTCAATCTTATACAGGCGCGAGGCTAAACTGAAATTGCGATATAGCGGAGCCGAGCCCGGCTTCAGCGGGTGCTTGCCGGTAAAAGCGGTATCTGCACCCCAGGGAATAAAGTGGAATAAATTATCGCTAGGGTCGCGATAGATATAGAAGTTATTTGCATTGCCCGTGGCAGAGTCCCAGTTCCCCAATAGGGTTTCAATGGCCCAGAAGGTAATAAATTCATCCACATCTAATACCAGTTCAAGATTGCTCAGCAGCTGTTCATCGGGCAGTGCGAGCACATCGGAGACGGTTGTTAGATCTGTTCGGTCACTGGTTTTCTTATTAGTTTTCTTTTCAAAAAGGTCGTTTAAATGTGTGCCAAAATCAGCGATAGAAGACTCGTACAAGTTGCCGTCGTCATCCCCAAAGGTGCGCTTTAAAAACGGCTTTTTGATCGCTTCAACATGGGTGTAAATACCGAGGTCTTCATTGTTGACAGTGATCTTGGCAAAGTTACACAGGGGCGCGGCGATGCCTTCTGCGCGGTAAATATCATAGGCCATACACTGACGAATATTCGAGGCATCTTGGCGGTTGTTATTCAGGGTCATGCCCTTTCTATCTTGATAGGTTCTATCATCTACCAGATCATTGAAGTCTAGCTTCATAGAAGGACGCTGTGGGCTGATAGAGCCGATAAAGCCCTTCTTTCTAATCACCACGTCGTCCAAGACTTCGCCATCAATCGTCACCGAAGAGGTGAACTCGGTATAGTCAAAGTCGGGGATACACTCCCGTGCGGTGCTGGCTAAGGTTCGACCTTCGCTGCGTAACTGAGCAAAGTCTGCTGGGGGCATGGTAATGTCAATGTCGATTAAACGGTTGACGGAGAAGGGGTCGCTCTTGTCGCCGCCGTCGACTTGTATGTCGGGTATGGTGATAACCGCAACTTGACTACTGTCATCGACTTCTGCCACTGGGTCCGGTGACTGATTCGATGATGAGGAACTGGAGCCGCCGCAGGCGCAGAGGCCGAGCAGCAGTAAAAGAATGCTGGTGGGTTGGCTTATAGCTAAGACGTTCATGGTACTGCCTCTATCAATAGTAGATTGTAGATTCAGTATCTAGCCTGCTATGCAGGCTGTATGTAGGAAGGTCTTGCGCTGGGGCTATTTAGCCCCGCTGATCAACGTCTCTAGCTCTTCCAATGCCTCACCCGAAAGCACGGCAATGTTCTGCATGCTGGGTAAGGTGTCGCGACAGCCAGTATAGCCAAAGTTAAGCGAGCCGTTATAGCTAAGGCAGGTGATATTAAGTGCACCGCCATGGGCGATTAGTGATACGGGGTACATCGCCTCTAGTTTACAGCCGTTGTAATACAAGGCCTTTTGAGGGCCAGGTACATTAGAGATGGTGACGTTAAATGCAGGGCGCATTCTGCCCCCGAGGCCGAATAGCAATTGCAGTGTATAGGGCGCCATCATAAACAAGGTGTATTGCGTTAAGGCACTGCGCGGCATGCTCTGTAAATGGTGCTTAGCCGTTTTGGTGGACGCTTTGATGATTTCTAGGCGTTTGAGTGGATCGCTTTCGTGGGTTGCCAAGCTGGAAATGATAAAGCTGATTGCGGTGCCCGTTCCCGTATCATCCGCGGGGCGAATGTTGACAGGAATACCCGATGTAAGGGGTTTTTCAGGCAAGCCCCCATGCTCGATAAGGAAGTTGCGCATTGCTGTGCTACACAGGTAAAGCACAATATCATTGAGGGACGCATCAGTAGCGGCCGCCAGTTGTTTAATATTCTCTAGTGAATATTTCTGAGTCGCGAAGCGTCGAGCAGGTTTGACTCTGCCGTTGATCACAGAGCGTGGTCCAACAAAGGGCGCACTGAGGTCTTGATTATCTTTGAGTCCAGAGCTAATTAATGTTGCCAGGGCGCGCACCACTAAAGGCGTTATCGATACCTGTCTTTTTATTCCTTGAATAATACGTATTGGCAGGCTGGCTTTTGCGGCTTTAGGCTTAGGCGCTCGCTCAGGTGCCTGTACAGACCAAGGCGGCTGCATTTGAATATCATCAGCTGAGTCGGTCAGTGTACGCTCAAGCAGCCGCACACCACTAACCCCGTCGATTAATGAGTGATGCAGTTTTGTATAAATAGCAAAACGATTGTTTTCTAAGCCTTCGATTACATGGCATTCCCATAGGGGGCGCTTGAAATCCATGCGATGGGAGTGCAAGCGAGATACCAATACGCCAAGTTCACGCTCACCACCAGGCTTGGGGAGTGCAGAGTGTCGGACATGGTAATCTAGGTCAATATCATTATCGATGGACCAAGAGGGCAGTATTAAGCGCCCTAAAAAGCTAGGGCGAGTAAGCTTTTTATTCCAAGGAGAAACAATATCACCAGCCTCTTTCATACGCTGTACATCATCGCGCAAAAAGGTCTCTGAAGCCCCTTCAGGCAAGGAGTATATCTGCAGATTGCCCACGTGCATGGGAGTGTCTTCTGAGTCTACTGCCAGCCAAGATGCGTCGAGAGGGCTGATTCGTTGGGTCTTTTTCACGTCAGATAGCCTTAATGATGAGGCGCGAGCACACGCCGTTATTATTATTTAGACATCATAGCCTTGTTCAGATTATTTTGCAGAATAAGTGCAATATTAGACAGAATGGCATATGAAGCATATCCGCATAGTGGAAAAGATCATGCTTATCTGTGGGTTGTGCTGCAGGGGGTAGGTAATGTTGATTCATATTAAGCACCTATAAATGGGGGGGTGACAAAGGCTCAGGGTTTGGTAGAGTCAGTAGCACTATAAAAAATACTGCAGCATGGACGTAGGGAATAAACACGAATGAAGCTAGCGCTCTGCCTGGTAGGTCTACCCCTATCGTTATCTGCTATCGCACAAGAATCGGCTCAGATGAGCGACGATGGGGTACGTGATGCTATTACCAATAATCTATCCAGCTACTCTGGGAGCTATGCGTGTCTGTAAATAGGGATAGAGCGGGGCGGCGTTGTGGGAAGTGTAGTGCTTGGAGTAGGCCTGAAGGAGCATCACCAATGTGCTACAAGAGAGATTTGAGAGAATACCAAGTAAAGAGCTATAACGCGGCTGGTAATGACCTAGTATCAATGAATATAGCCCAATAGTATTAATGTTCTTGGCGTACGTTTTACGAGCAGGATAATTTAATGTGACGCCAGCTGACTGGGAATAATTGCAGCACGCAATCAAGATTATGATGCCCATGTAAATATGCAGTACATTAAATGGGTTTAAATAGTATCAATCACATAAATTGTAGAGAGTAATATGGACGCTGGAAAAAGAACTATTAATGATATTTTTAATGGAAATAGAGCTTTGGAAGTACCTTTTTTCCAAAGATCATATGTATGGGATGAAGTGCAATGGGAAAGGCTTCTTGATGATATGGAGCTTGTAGGTAAGCATGATGAACCATATTTTTTAGGTTCTATAATATTAAAGCAGAAAGAGACAGGTAGCTCTGATGCGGTTGGTGACTTGCGGGTTATTGTCGATGGCCAACAGCGTCTAACCACATTTTCAATTTTTTCAAAATCTTATTTCTTAAAAACAGGGAGTTTGTCTACGTTCGATAGAATATTTAAGCTTATAGATGGAAGTATTGCGTTAAAGCACAATCATAATGATATAGAGAGATATGAAGAAATTATGAATCTTGAGTCCGTGGAAGAAAGACCGTATAGAGATCATATTTCTAGAGCATTTAACTATTTCATGAGAAATATTGAAGTAGATTCAATTGATTATAATAGTATTTTGAAACACACCATTTTTGTCGGTATTGACTTAAGTGCTAATGAAGATGAGCAGCAAATATTCGATACAATAAATTCACTCGGCGTTAGATTGACGACTGCTGAATTACTAAAAAATTATTTGTTTAGCCGAGATGATATTGAACTGTATGAAAAAAACTGGAAACAAGTATTTGAATGTGACGAGGAAACCAAAGAATACTGGGATAGAGTGATTACAGCTGGCAGGCTTAAAAGAGAAAATATAGACTTGTTTTTTTATTCGTATCTTCAGATAAAAATCCATGATAAGTCTGTTTCAGTGAATCAGGAAGATAGGAATACTTATTCAAAAGTTGATAACTTATTTGAATCTTTTAAAAGCTTTATCAGCAAATACAAAATCAATAGGGGTGAGCTAATAAGCGATATAAGGACGTACGCTAAATTATATAAAGACAATATTGATGCAACTTCAGTTGACAAAGAGATGCTGGCAGGTTCATCAATTCAAAGAATGAATGTATTAGTCTTTGGTTTGGAAAATACTACTTTAATCCCCTATCTCCTTTATATAATTAAGGAAGTTAGTTCTAATGAGGAAAGAAATAAAATATTTAGTTTCCTTGAAGCATATGTTATGCGCCGCTTAGTTTGTAAGGCGAGCAACAAAAATTATAATCAACTTTTTACAGATAGGCTTTTGTCAAAGCAATTAGTTACTAGAGACTCTTTGCAGTCCTATATTGTAAACGAGGCGGGGCAAACAAATATGCTTCCCAGTGATGATGAAATGAAATTAGGGTTTGAGTCTTCTAAGCTTACGAATAAACAGGCAGCGGGGATATTATATTTTATTGAGTCGAAAATCAGGGATGTAAATAAACAATCTACGTCGCTTTTAGGGCTAAGTCGCTATTCTTTAGAGCATATTATGCCAAAGAAATGGATAAACAATTGGGACGGGCCAGCTGACACGGAGAGTAAGAAAAATAGAGATGCCAAATTACTTACATTGGGTAACCTGGCAATCATTACATCATCATTAAACTCATCTATACGTGACTCAGCATGGAGCAAGAAGAAAAAAGGTGCGTCGGGAAAGCATGGCTTAGAATATTTCTCTGGTGGAATCGAAACATTGTCTATGTATTTGTCTCAAGAGGTGTGGGATGAGAATGTTATTAATTGTCGGGCATCAGACTTATGTACGCATGCTTTAGGTGCTTGGAAAGTTGAATAGCTTACAAAGAGAAAATGAAGCCATAAATATTCCTGTTTCATAATTCCAAGTTGCTATGTACTTCCCACTAGTAAAGCTGTACATCTCATTGCCCGCGTGAAAATGGTTTTGTAATCCCCCCGAAAAAAAGTATCAGTCATAAGTAGAAAATTCTCGTACACTA
>CAZBWS010000059.1:3014-15491 GCA_964495705.1 uncultured Gammaproteobacteria bacterium | reverse complement strand
GACATGCCACCTTCCAGTGCCTTTACTATTCAATACGGTAGTACGGTGGAGTAAATAGACACAAAAAAAGACGTCCTTGGACGTCTTTAGATGTGTATATGGTGGTTATAGGTGGACTTGAACCACCGACCCCAGCATTATGAATGCTGTGCTCTAACCAGCTGAGCTACATAACCATTTTTGAGGCGCGAATTTTGCAGATTTTCGCGCTTTTTGTCAAGCCTATTTTTAGCCTATCCGCGTAGTTTTTGTCTATGCGGATAGGCAGTGAAAAGCTGTTATACGTTAAAGCGGAAGTGTACCACGTCGCCTTCTACCAGCAGGTATTCCTTGCCTTCCAAGCGCCATTTACCTTGATCCTTCGCGCCTTGTTCGCCACCACAGCTGATGTAATCATCATAGCCAATCACTTCGGCGCGAATAAAGCCTTTCTCAAAGTCGGTGTGAATGCGCCCCGCTCCATTTGGCGCGGTTGCGCCCTTGTGGACGGTCCATGCACGCACTTCTTGTACACCTGCGGTAAAGAAGGTCTGCAGGCCGAGTACATCGTAGCCTGCGCGAATCACACGGTTCAGCCCAGGCTCGTCCAAACCCATCTCGTCTAGGAAGTCGCCCTTCTCGTCATCTTCGAGCAAGGCAATTTCAGCTTCCATCGCCGCGCACACAGACACCACTTCTTTAGCGCCCTCCTTAGCAGCCTGCTCGCGCACAGCATCTAATAGTGGGTTATTTTCAAAGCCATCGTCGTTGACGTTTGCGATATAAATCATGGGTTTGGAGGTCATGAAAGAGTATTCACGTAGGTTGTACCACTGGTCCTCATCAAAGCCGACCGTACGCGCTGGCTCACCTGCTTCCAAGTGCGCCTTTAGCTTGCCGAGTAACTCAGCTCGGAGGACCATTTCCTTATTGCCTGACTTGGCGTTGCGCTGAACCTTCTGCAACACGGTATCCGCCAATTCCATATCAGCTAATAGCAATTCAGTATTGATAATTTCCATATCATCTAGAGGGCTAATCTTACCCGCTACATGAATAATGTCATCATTTTCAAAGCAGCGCACGACATGTGCAATAGCATCCGTCTCACGAATATTGCCCAAGAATTTATTCCCCAAGCCCTCGCCCTTAGACGCCCCTTCAACTAGGCCTGCAATATCAACAAACTCCATTGTCGTCGGCAATATACGCTGAGGGTTCACAAATTTGGCTAGCTCATCCATACGCGCGTCAGGTACGGGAACCACGCCCACATTGGGATCAATGGTGCAGAAAGGGTAGTTTTCTGCCGCAATTTCCGCCTTGGTTAAAGCGTTAAACAGTGTTGATTTACCGACGTTGGGCAGGCCAACGATTCCGCATTTAAAGCCCATGGCTTAACCTCATATAAATTTGATTCGTACTATTTTGAATGCAGCTGCATCATGGCCTTTTCCATCTGGCCTTCTAAAATTAGCTCTAGCACCCTATCCGCATCCATCAGACTATTATCAATCTGCTGCTGCTCTGCTTTACTGGGGTTGCGCAGAACAAAATTAACCACTTCCGACTTATCGCCAGGGTGACCAATACCAATGCGCAAACGCCAAAAATCTTTACCGCCCATTGCCGAGATAATATCTCGCAGGCCATTATGTCCACCGTGTCCACCCGTGGCTTTAATGCGTGCCACACCCGGGTCTATATCCAGCTCATCGTGAGCAACCAATATCGCTTCGCGGGGAATTTTATAGAACTTAGCCAATGCGGATACCGCTCGGCCACTACAGTTCATAAAAGTGGTGGGTTTGATCAAACGAATATCTCGACCCTGAAAGTGTATGCTGGCCACATGGCCTTGAAACTTACTCTCAGGACGAAAGCTTGCGCCATAGCGCTTTGCCACTTCGTCTAAAAACAAAAACCCGGCATTGTGCCGGGTTTTGTCGTACTTATCGCCCGGGTTACCTAATCCAACAATCATTTGAATGCCGGATTGAATATTCGCAGACTTGGCTGTCATAGCCTTGTACCTTTACAGCTAACTAGCGAATTACTCGCCAGCCGCTTCTTCAGTTGCTTCTTCAGCGTCTTCATCTTCAGCCGAACCACGCGGCTTAGAACAAGTCACTACGCCCATGTCGTGATCTTCACCGTGTGACAATGCAACACTAGTGATGCCCTTAGGCAAGGTGATCTCAGATAGCTGTAGAGTAGAACCTAGCTCCAACTCAGCCACATCAACTTCGATGAACTCAGGCAAGTCTTTTGGTAGGCAAGCAATTTCGATTTCAGTCACTAAGTGAGAAATCAAACCGCCGCCTAGCTTAACGCCTGAGCAAGTATCTTCGTTGATGAAGTGCAATGGAACGTTCATGTGCAGGGCAACACCCTTCTTAACACGCATGAAATCAACGTGCATGATGATCTGCTTAGCAGGATGACGCTGCATATCACGTACAACCACCATCTCAGACTTACCGTCGACCTGAAGATCGAGGATGTGTGAGAAGAAAGCTTCGTTAGAAACGTGCTTCAACATTTCGTTGTGGGACATGGTGATAGATACTGGCTCGCCAGAACCGTAAACAACACCAGGTACTTTATCCGCGTGACGTAGGCGGCGGCTCGCACCTTTCCCTAAGTCTGTACGCGTTTCTGCAATTACTTCAAAATTTTCAGCCATGGCTGTAATCCTCTAAAAATATAAACACACTGCCACTTTGCGACCAAGGGCAGGAGGGGCGCGGATTTTAGCACGGTTTTATACGCACAGTATACTTAAACAACAAAAACGGGAGCCATTGGCTCCCGCTTTATTTACCCTGCAATGCATTGCCTAGTCAAACAAAGAACTAACGGACTCTTCGTTGTGAATGCGATAGATCGTCTCTGCCAACATATCCGCAACACTTAGGGAGCGAACCTTAGAGCAAGCAGCCACCCCAGGTGAGGCTGGGATCGTATCCGTCACGACCAATTCATCTAGCTCAGAGTTGTTGATATTGTCCACCGCAGGACCTGACAACACAGGGTGAGTGACATAGGCTACAACACGTGTGGCGCCATGGGCCTTAAGGGCCCCTGCTGCCTTGCACAGCGTGCCCGCCGTATCAACCATATCATCAACAATAATACAGGTGCGACCTTCAACCTCACCAATGATATGCATTACTTCTGAGACATTAGCTTCTGGGCGACGCTTGTCGATAATGGCCAAATCTGCATCGTCTAACTGCTTTGCAACCGCACGCGCACGTACAACACCGCCCACATCAGGGGAAACAACCACTAGATTTTCATAATTTTGCTGCTGTATATCACTGAGCAAAATCGGTGAACCGTAGACGTTGTCTACTGGTACATCGAAGAAGCCCTGAATTTGGTCTGCGTGAAGATCTACTGTCAAAACGCGATCCACACCGACCGCCTGCAGCATATTGGCAACGACTTTAGCGGTAATCGGCACACGCGCCGAACGCACGCGGCGATCTTGACGCGAGTAACCCATATAGGGAATAACCGCCGTGATACGCCCTGCTGATGCACGACGCAAGGCGTCAGTCATCACCAAGATTTCCATCAAGTTATCATTAGTTGGAGCACAGGTAGACTGCACGATAAATACATCCTTACCACGCACATTTTCTTGTAGTTCGATAGCGACTTCACCATCACTGAATCGCCCAACAGAGGCTTTGCCCATGGGGATTTTCAAGTAATCAGCAATAGATTGTGCAAGCGCGGGATTGGCGTTGCCAGTAAAGAGCATTAGGGGTTGGTCAAACTCTGCCACAGTAGATACCTTAGCCATTGATAAGTTGGTAGGACTTTAACAAAAAATCCGCTCAATTAGAAATTGAGCGGATCTCGAATAATATGGCTGGGGTAGCAGGATTTGAACCTACGAATGCCAGGATCAAAACCTGGTGCCTTACCGCTTGGCGATACCCCAATTGTGTTCTAGAGATTAGCATGTGCAGAAGACTTATTCAGCCCTTTTGCAACAAAACCTGCTATCTCTTGTGGCCGATTAGCAAATGCTTCACGTGCCATTTTTTCATTCTCAAAAGCGCCAAATACACATGCGCCAGTTCCTGTGAGCTTTGCTTCGGCAAACTGGCTTAAATAATTTAAAGCCTGATCAACTTCTGCATACATCTCACGAACCAAGGGCTGAAATACATTAGCAAACGCTGTGTTTGACTGCCCTGTTTCGAGGTCGCGTATTTTGCAAGGACTGCAGTCTCTTGTCAATCCAGAATGCGAAAAAAGTTTTGCGGTGTTTACTTCAACGGCAGGAGATAAAACAACATACCAGGGTTCATCAATTTGTATTGCTGTGATGATGTCGCCAACACCCTCAGCCCAACAGGCTTGGCCGCGTACAAAAACAGGCACATCTGCCCCCAAGGCTAAACCGATCTCGGCCAGACGATCTAGGTCAAAACCAATCCCCCACAGCTTGTTCAATGCCAATAGC
The DNA here is from genome assembly GCA_964495705.1 of uncultured Gammaproteobacteria bacterium. GTDB lineage: Bacteria > Pseudomonadota > Gammaproteobacteria > HTCC5015 > HTCC5015 > CAZBWS01. The sequence continues at coordinate 11,029 of CAZBWS010000059.1, read as the reverse complement.
ACTGTGGCAGCGTCAGATGAACCACCACCAAGGCCACCGCCCATGGGCAAGTTTTTGGTCACTCGAATGTCCGCCCCCAGCAAAGTGCCGCTGGCTTGCTGCAAAGACCGTGCTGCGCGCACCACTAAATCTTGCTCTGGCGCTACTCCGGCCAGTTCAGACAGCCGGTGAATTTCACCATCATCACGCACCGCAAACTCAAGCTCATCGCCATAATCAACAAACTGAAAAACGGTCTGCAATAAATGGTAACCATCTGGACGCTGACCTGTGATGTGTAAAAAAAGATTCAGCTTAGCGGGTGCAGCTACTATCATTACAAATGATCCAGCTTCCATTGCGCGATAGAGAGCTTTACGACTAAGTCTTGGGAGCTTATATAAACTTTGCGCGGTAAATACATAGCGCCTTGTGGCGTATCCACTTCGCGGTAGGCAGGATATGTCACTTTCCAGCCCTTGCTAGTAAAGCCTAGAGTGCGCGCCTGCTCATCTACTTTGATCGTTGCATTTGCTGGGTCATCAGCCAAGCCCAACACCCAGCCCTGCATATCTTCAAAGGGGATCTCCCAACCGGTTTTTGTCCACACCAAGCCTTGTGCCGTAGCCGCACGATGCTCTCGCCCCTTGGCGTCGAGCATTTTAACCCCCCGCTCGTCACTTTGAATATCCAATGTGCCTCGCCCAAAAGGCGCCACTAGCTTCAACTGAAAATCGTTAGGCGCCTGCTGCCAAAACAGGCTAACGGTGCCCGACTCAGAGGCAGAGCGCACCGCCGCCTTGCCCTTGATAGACCATGTATTTAAGCGACTCAGCTTTTCCTGCTTCTGCAGCCATTGCGTGCGTAATTGCTCAGGATCGAGTTTAACGACGGGCTTACTCGGGGCTGAGACACAGCCAGAGAGCGCTAGCACAACGAGTGCCAGCCTAAAATTTTTAATCAACATACTTACTTCTTATCTTGGTACTTTTGAATGGTTTGATTCAGCACTTCGTGCTCGGGATGCTCGGACAAGGCCTTGCTCCAAACCGCTTGAGCCTCTTGCACTTGCCCCTTTTCCCACAATATCTCACCTAGGTGAGCGGCAATCTCAGGGTCTGGGTCTAATTCATAGGCTGTACGAATAAGCGCTTCGGCTTCTTGTAACCTACCCTGCTTGTATAACAGCCAACCCATGCTATCTGATATAGCTGAGTTATCGGGCTTCAAACGCATGGCCTTATCCAACAACACAAAGGCGCGATCATACTCGCTCGTACGATTGGCTAAGGTATAACCCAGTGCATTTAATAGATCGGGGTTCTCTGGTTGCTGCTCCACCAATACTTCTAAATCTTTAATTGCCCTTGCAATATCACCTTGCTTCTCAGACAGCATGGAACGTGTAAATAACACATTAAAATCTTCTGGGTATTTTGCCAGCGCTTGATTGGTTAAATCGTAAGCGCGTTGAATTTGATCGTGATAGATAAGTATGTCAATTTTAGCCATATAAAAGCGTACATCTAAGCTGGCATCTGTGTTTTTCGACTGCATCTTATCGATGATCTTGAGGCCGTCATCCAATTGCCCTAAGATAGACATCATCTTTGCTTCACGCAATATTGCATCCAGACGGTACTCGCCTTCACTTACACGCATATAATACTGTAAAGCTTTTTTATGCTCTTTACGCTGTTCGGCTATACGGCCAAGGTGATATAGGGACTCGAAACTGCGCTTACCGGATTGCAAAACATGCATAAAGTATTTTTCAGCCAAATCCAACTGCTGTAACTCTAAGGTTAACATGGCCAGCCTATAGGCCATGTTGATATCGTTGGGCCTTGATTTAAACAGTGTTTCATACTGACTTTGCGCATCCGCATAGCGCCGTTCAGAAATCAACAATTGTGCATAGGCACTGCGAATTTCTATATCTTCAGGGTATCGTGCTATTTCATTTTCCAATAATTCAAGAGCTTCAGGGCTGCGCTCCAAACTTCTTAACACGGTCACCTTCAATAGCTTAGCGCTGCGATAATCAGGCTGCTTAGCTAAGGCCTCATCAAGAACACTTAGCGCCAAGGCCTTTTTGTCAAAACGCATTTGCAATGACGCTTGCACATACAGTGCCGTTGCCGAGTCTGGGTAGGTATCGACTATTTTCTGTGCGATAGATAAAGCGTCTTGCTTTTCTCCTTCACGTGCCAATAAAGTTCCCACATCTAGCAAGCCATCATCAGCACTGGCAGCCAACCCAACAACAGCAGTGAAGTGTGTTAACGCCGTCTCTTGTTGCTTATCATGCAAAGCCGCTATCGCCGCGTATTGATGTGCACGGCTTTCCTTTGGGTTCAAGTCAATCCAGCGCTGCGCCGCCTGTAATGCCATAGGGAAATCACGCGCAAAGGTCGCGGCCTTTGTCGCGTGCTCAGCCAAAGCAAGGTCATCTAAACTGCTCGACGCCTCTACGAGATTAGGCACTGCAACACCCAAGTAGGCAGTGACTTTTTCAGTATCGCGACCCTGTTCTGCCAATGTGGAGTGCACACCCGCTATCTGCCCCAACAAATAGCTGTACATAGCTTTGCCTTCTGGGTTGAGTTGGGATTTTTGCTGCTCTGAGAGCTGGATTAAATCAATACTGCCAGCAGGTTGCATGCTAGCGCAAGCAGCAAGACTAAGAGACAGGCCTGCCAGTAATAATTGTTGGATTTTTTTACGCATTACTATCAATTTTTGACCACATATTGCAGAACTATACATTAGATAGTTCGAATCCCAAGCCTTTTGTTCCCAAAAAGGGTAAAATGCCTGCACGATAAAAAACGACTGTATGCATGCCTCTACATATTCTAGGCCTCAACCATAAAACAGCTCCCATTGAAGTACGTGAGCGCATCTCCTATGACGGGGAAGTGCTGAACAAGGTGCTAGCTGAACTGTGCGCGCAACCAGGAATTGAAGAAGCCATAGTAGTCTCCACCTGCAACCGCTCAGAGCTTTACTGCCAAGCTGAAGATGCGGATAAGCTACTAGCGTGGTTACACACACAAAACATTCCAGGCATGGATACTGAGAAACACCTTTATCAACACCAAGGCACAGCGGCTATCGGTCACCTATTTCGTGTTGCCAGCGGCCTAGACTCCCTAGTACTAGGCGAGCCACAAATACTCGGACAGCTAAAAAGTGCCTATCAAACAGCCAAAGACCAGGGTAGTAGCAAGTCGCAGCTAAATAATTTATTTGAGCAAAGCTTTTCCGTAGCCAAGCTAGTGCGCAGTGAAACAGCTATTGGGGCCAACCCCATTTCAGTTGCCTATGCCGCCGTACGCTTGGCCCAACAAATTTTTGGTGGTTTGGAAAACAGTAAAGCCTTATTAATCGGTGCGGGTGAAACCATAGAACTCACCGCACGCCACCTTAGCAGTCAAAGTATTGCTGGCATCACCATTGCCAACCGCAGTATCGACAAGGCTAACAAACTGGCCGGACAATTCGATGGTCGTGGTGTCGGCATACCCGATATCCCCGAAGCACTTATTGAGGCCGATATTATTATATCCTCTACTGCCAGCCCTCTCCCCCTCGTCGGCAAAGGCACCGTAGAAACGGCATTGAAAGCGCGCAAACATCGCCCTTTTTTCATGGTCGACATTGCCGTCCCACGGGATATAGAGCCAGAAGTTGATGAGCTAGACGACGTCTACCTATATACTGTTGACGACTTAGAGTCAGTGATCGAAGAAAATCGCCGCTCACGCCAAGCCGCCGCTGAAGACGCTGAACAGATTATTAATATCAAAACGGCAGAATTTTTAGATTGGCAGCGCTCACTGGATGCAAGCAGCACAATCACGCAACTGCGCCAACAAGTCGAAAATATCAACCAAGTAGCGCTGGCGAAAGCGATGCGCATGATAGAACAAGGTAAAAACCCTGAAGAAGCATTGCACTTTCTGGGTCGCACTCTCAGCAATAAACTACTGCATACACCTAGCGTACAACTACGTGGCGCCGCTGCAGAGGGTGACAAATCCCTACTCAAGGCTGCGCGACAGCTATTTAAATTAAAAGATTAAAAATGAAAGACTCCATACGCAGTAAACTAGAAAACCTCGTAGAGCGTCATGAAGAAGTAGCCATGCTACTCTCCGACCCCGATGTTATTGGCGACCAAAACCGCTTCCGCGAACTTTCTAAGGAATACTCTGACTTAGAACCCGTCACCGTCACCTTCAAAAACTTCATCGTTGAACAGGACAATCTAGACACCGCTAAGGAAATGCTAGATGACCCTGACATGAAGGAAATGGCTCAAGATGAGATAAAAAGTGCCAATGCCGCTATCGAAGGATTGGAAAAAGAGCTGCAAATTTTATTGCTGCCGACAGACCCCCATGATGACAGCAATATCTTCCTAGAAATTCGCGCAGGAACCGGCGGCGATGAAGCGGCCATTTTTGCAGGTGACTTGCTGCGCATGTATACACGCTATGCAGAAACCCAAAAGTGGAAAGTGGAAGTTACCTCTGAAAGCACCGGAGAACACGGCGGCTACCGTGAAGTCATTGCTCGTATTGTCGGCCACGGTGCTTATTCCAAGCTTAAATTTGAATCGGGGGCTCACCGTGTACAGCGCGTGCCTGAAACTGAATCCCAAGGCCGTGTACATACGTCGGCAGCTACTGTAGTGATCATGCCTGAAATTGACGACGTTGAAGAGGTTACCATCAACCCAGCCGACCTTCGCATTGACACCTTCCGAGCCTCGGGCGCTGGTGGTCAACACGTGAACAAAACCGACTCTGCTATTCGCTTAACCCACGTACCAACAGGTATTGTTGTTGAATGCCAAGACCAGCGTTCACAACATAAGAATAAGGCCGCAGCGATGACCTTGCTAGCCTCACGTATCTATCAGATAGAATACGACAAGCAAATGAATGAGCAAGCCGCCGAGCGTAAATCATTAGTGGGTACCGGCGATCGCTCAGACCGTATCCGCACTTACAACTATCCCCAAGGCCGTGTAACAGACCACCGCATCAATTTAACACTCTATAAGTTGGATGAAGTTATGCAGGGCGGTTTGGCGCAGGTGATTGACCCACTGACGTCGGAATACCAGGCGGATCAGTTGGCTGCACTGGCAGAATAAGCCTTTGACAGCCTATCCGCATTAATGCGGATAGGCTAAGTAAGGCAACAACAGACAAAGCAACTATTTTGTACCGATAAAATGCCTTTACCGACTACCACACCGAGTTAAAATTATAGCTCCTCTAAACTAGCGAGGGAGGCACGAAATTGGAAAACTGGAAAAAAAATACCGATATGGCAAAGCAACTGTTGTCAGAAGGTCAGTTAGCTGCTGCTTTGGAACAATCAAAAAGTGCGCTGAAAATTGCAGAGCTAATGCTCAGCAATGAAAAACAAAATTCACTGACCGTATTTATATTAAGCCAGCGCAACTTAGCAAATATTTATTTAAAACTAGATTTGCAAAATTTTGCCAAAGAACACCTAGAACAGTCACATAAGACCGTTATCCGCCTAGCAGAAGCGCCGCAAACCACCGATCACTTGCGTGAAGACGCACAGCGCTCTAGCGAAAAAACCTATGATGACTTATTAAAGTTTTATAGAAACCACAGCGATTTATTCTCGCGTAAGCCGGTAATGAGGAAGGTATATGCCGCTTAATACCTACCTCCCCTATAAAGAGGAGTGTATTTCACCATTTAAGCGACATGCCGATAAGGCACTTACTAGCAACTACTCAGTTACGACAGGGATCTTGCCAATCTTTTGCTGCCAAATTTTCGGCGCTGTTTGATGCACAGACTCACCCGTTGCATCCACCGCTACTGTAACTGGCATATCTTCGACCACAAACTCGTGAATGGCTTCCATACCCAAGTCTTCAAATCCAACGATCTTAGAGGCTTTAATGGCCTTAGACACTAGGTAAGCAGCACCGCCCACGGCCATCAAATAAACCGCCTTGTGCTTCGCAATCGCTTCGCGAGCGATAGGGCCGCGCTCCGCTTTACCGATCATGCCTAGCAAGCCTGTCTCAGCCAACATTGTCTCGGTAAACTTATCCATGCGTGTTGCTGTGGTCGGGCCTGCTGGTCCAACGACTTCGTCGCGCACTGGATCGACAGGGCCTACGTAGTAGATAAACTTGCCTTTAAAATCAACGGGCAACTCTTCGCCATTGGCAATCATATCCACCATGCGCTTGTGTGCCGCATCACGGCCGGTCAACATAGTACCGCTCAGTAACAAAGTATCACCAGGCTGCCACGTTTGAGCTTCTTCAGGTGTCACCGTATCTAAATTTACACGCTTAACACTATCACTGCCTGCATCCTGTGAGATCACTGGCCAATCTTCTAGCTTCGGCGGCGTCAACTCTGCAGCACCCGAGCCATCTAGTACAAAGTGAGCATGGCGTGTGGCTGCACAGTTAGGAATCATTGCCACGGGCTTGTTCGCTGCGTGGGTGGGGTAGTCCATGATCTGTACATCTAGAACCGTCGTTAAACCACCCAAGCCCTGAGCACCAATACCTAGACCGTTAACTTTTTCGAAAATCTCTAAGCGCAACTCTTCCACTTTATTTTGTGGGCCACGCTCAATCAGCTCATTAATATTAATAGACTCCATGCAAGCTTCTTTGGCCAAGTTCATGGCCTTGTCTGCCGTGCCACCAATGCCGATACCTAATATGCCCGGTGGGCACCAACCCGCGCCCATCGTCGGCACCATTTTCAGCACCCATTCAACAATATCATCAGAAGGGTTGAGCATGGCGAACTTAGACTTAGCCTCAGAACCGCCACCCTTGGCTGCCACGCGTACATCAACCGTATTACCCGCTACAACCTTCATATTAATCACCGCAGGCGTATTATCTTTGGTATTAATACGCTTTCCCGCAGGGTCTGCCAAAATTGAGGCACGCAAAATATTATCAGGGTGATTATAGGCGCGGCGCACACCTTCATTGATCATATCTTCAACCGATAGTTTTGCATCCCATTGCACGTCCATACCGATTTCAATAAACACGGTAACGATACCGGTGTCTTGGCAGATAGGACGACGTCCCTCAGCACACATGCGTGAATTAACGAGAATTTGCTGCATTGCGGCCTTGGCAGCAGGGCTTTCTTCACGCTGATAAGCAGCGTAGACAGCATCTACAAAATCTTTAGGGTGATAATAAGATATAAATTGCAGTGCGTCGGTGACACTTTGAATTAAATCGTCCTGGCGGATTACCGTCATGGCTGGGCCTCTATCTACAGTCGTTTTATATAATGATGATATTATAGAGCCTGTAGGAGCCGCTTCCCAGCGGCGAATGAATTAAATTACGTTGAAAATCATTTCACTCAGAGTGGATGTGGGATTCGGGTATACCAAACTCATTGAGCAAAGCGCCAAGCTCTCTGCTGCGTTTTAACTCAGCCAATCCACGGTTAAAGACCGCTAAAGCACGCTTATGGTCAGGGTGTTGTTTTGAAAATGCTACATGAAGTGACTTATGTGCCAACACAGGGTGCACCATTTCAACCTTATCTCGCAACTCAGGGATACTTGTGTTGATAATTTCCATGGCTACCAACTTATCAATAAAAACAATATCCACACGCTTTTTTAACACTCAATAGCGCCCTTGCCCAAGGCAAAAAGGTGTAGTTCACATTACCATTGCCCAATTCAAACGCTCGAGTAACCAATTTCGCGACATAACCGTCATTCTTAATGCTTGGGCTAATATAAGGTGGCCACTCTAATGTTGAGAGCTCGAAATGAGGCTCCTCAGAATAGGCAGGCGCTGCCACCCAGAGACAGAAAAATAGAGGCAGCCATTGCCAGATTGAATTTGCTTCCATAGTATGACTATATAGAGCATGTTAATAAAAATGATAGTCATTATCGCAAAAAACCAAAAAAAACTATGACATAAAACAATCAATTCTTCATTTTCAGACGAGATCACTACTTATTACCCA
>CAZBWS010000059.1:0-2914 GCA_964495705.1 uncultured Gammaproteobacteria bacterium | reverse complement strand
ATGACATAAAACAATCAATTCTTCATTTTCAGACGAGATCACTACTTATTACCCAATATGACCTCACCACTTAAAAAAACACCGTGCCCTTCCCGCTTCTCTAGCTTAAAATACCCACCCCAAAAAACAACGCACATGAATACATGACTCAATCTGCCTCTGCATACGCCCTTGGACAACGCTGGATTTCGGAAGCTGAACCCGATTTAGGTTTAGGCTTGGTTGTCGAAGTCGATAACCGCGTACTCAAGGTCGCCTATCTTGCGATTGACGAAGAGCGCGTCTACGCCAGTAACAGTGCCCCCTTAAGTCGCGTACACTTTCGCGCTGGAGAAAAAGTAAAATCAGGCGATGGCTGGGAATTTGAAATCGAATCGACCGAGGTAGAATCTGGATTGATTGTCTATCACGGTATCCGCATCGACAACGACGAGCAGGTCTCAGTCATGGAAACCCGCCTCGCCCACGATATGCAAGTCAACCAACCTCAAGATCGCTTACTGACTAACCAGCTGGATCGCCACGCGGCCTTTGAACTGCGTTATGAAACCTTACGCCAGCAAGGGCGTTTAGAGCAAAGTCCTGTGCGTGGCCTGCTTGGTCCTCGGGTTGATACTATTCCCCACCAGTTATATATCGCCAATGAAGTAGGCAATCGCCCTGCCCCCCGCGTTTTACTAGCCGACGAAGTGGGTCTGGGCAAAACTATTGAAGCAGGATTAATTCTGCACAACCAGCTACATACCGAACAGGCCAAGCGCGCCCTCATTGTTGTACCCAAGGCCCTAGTTAGCCAATGGGTGTTGGAGCTAATGCGACGTTTTAACCTGCAACCCGCCATCTTTGATGCGGAGCGCTGTGCACAAACTTTCACCACATTGGATGAGGAAACGGACGAAATCATCGAGCTAGATGAAAACCCCTTCCACACAGAGCAGCTGGTCATCTGCACCCTCGACATGTTAGTGGACAACCCTGCTCACGCTCAAAAAGCGATAGAGGCGGGCTGGGATACCTTGATCGTCGATGAAGCTCATCACCTACAGTGGTCACCTGAACAGGCCAGCCCAGAGTACGCCGTAATTGAAGCACTGAGCCAAGCCACCCCTGGCCTATTACTGCTTACCGCCACACCTGAACAGCTGGGCGTGGCCAGCCACTTTGCTCGCCTGCGCCTATTAGATCCTTCTCGATTTAATAACCTTGAAGCCTTTATCAAGGAAGAAGAGCAGTATGCCGAGGCCGCCGAAGCTATCGATAGCTTATTGCAAGACGGGGAACTTGACGCCCAGCAGCATATCCGCATTCAAGCTATGCAGCCGAATGTGCCTGCTCTGGCCGAGCTACAAGATGCCAACACCCGCCACAAACTGGTACAAGAACTGGTCGACCGCCACGGTACGGGACGCGTACTATTTCGCAATACCCGCGCCCACGTCAAAGGCTTCCCACCGCGCTTAATGCACGACTATGCCTTTGCTGACCAAACAGCAAAAATCGAATGGCTGAGCACTTGGCTGAAAAGTCACAAAGAAAAAGCGCTGATTATCTGTGCCGCAAAAGAAACCGCACTCGCTCTGGAGGAAAAGCTCCACCTAGGTGCTGGCGTACTCTGCGCCGCCTTCCACGAAGACCTCAGTCTACTGGCTCGCGACCGTGCAGCGGCATGGTTCGCCGAAGATATGGGCGCACAAGCCCTGGTCTGTTCAGAGATTGGCTCTGAGGGTCGCAACTTCCAGTTTGCCCATCACCTAGTCTTGCTAGATTTACCCGCCAACCCTGATCTATTGGAACAGCGTATCGGCCGCTTAGACCGTATTGGCCAAAACAGTACCATTGAGATTCACGTACCCTATATCAGCGGCGGCCAAGAAGAAGTGCTATACCGCTGGTACAAAGAAGGGCTTAACTCTTTCGAGAAAACCTGCCCTGCGGCCTCAGCTCTACGCGCTGAATTTGCTGGCCAGCTGCAAGACTTACTCGACACAGACAGCATCGACAATATGGCTATCGACAAGCTCGTTTCAGCTACCCAAAAACGCCTGGAAGAAATTAATGAGGAGTTGGAAAAAGGCCGTGACCGCCTGCTAGAGCTAAGTTCTTTCCGCAAAGACGATGCGGATAAGCTAAAACAGGCGCTGGAATCCTATGATGACTATGCCGAGCTAGACTACTACCTAGAGCTGGCCTGTGATGGCTTTGGCATCGATATGGATCACCACTCTGACCACACCCATATACTCAACCCCAGCAGTCATTACCGTGGTGGTTTTAAAGACATCAGCGACGAAGGTGTAACTGTCACCCTTGATCGTAAAACGGCCTTGAGTAATGAAGACTTTAAATATCTAACCTGGGAACACCCCCTCATTACTGACTCTTTTGACCAAGTACTTAGCAGTTCTATGGGCAACGCGGCACTGGGCACTATCGAGGGTACAGAATTCCCCGCGGGCACATTGCTAACAGAGTGTTTATTTACTGTGCACAGCATTGCACCAAAATCACTACAACTAGGTCGCTACTTGCCACCCCAGTTATTTCGTATTGTTATCGACAACCAGCTACGCTTTGTCAGCAAGCAACTGCCCTTCAACGCTGTGAAGGCACAAGTTAAAAAAGTTGAGCGCAACACCGCCAAACAAATCATAGACAGCCAAAAGCCCTTGCTAGAAAAAATGATCCTACAAGCTCAAGCCGTCGCTAATAGTGCCAAAGACAATGTCATTAAAGCGGCCAAAGACAAGCTCGATAAGCAGCTAAAGCCCGAAGTAGAGCGCCTACGCTATTTACAAAGCATTAACCCCAGCGTGCGCGATGATGAAATTGAAGCGATAAGCGATAAATATGACCAGTCGGAGTTAGCGATTGAACATGCGGTGATTAAGCTCGATGGTGTGAGGGCGTTAATTAC
>CAZBWS010000058.1:0-15639 GCA_964495705.1 uncultured Gammaproteobacteria bacterium | reverse complement strand
TCGAACACGCGCAACTATTGGCCACACAGTGGCTTTGGATCTACAATAATGAACGCCCGCACACGGCAATCGGAGGCGTACCGCCTCGACGGTTACTGAACGCGGCTTAACCCTCTACTTTTAACTGATGTTAATAATGGGGGGATTACACCACCACCTGAGGCTATCGCTAACGTCGTCGTCGTGCCCAGTATCGCCAATATGCGTATGGTATTATCAAAATTCTCAGGATCCCATATCGAGTTATAAGCTTGGATATACATATCTCGAAAATCGCCGATGGCAAACAAGGCAGTCACAAAGTCACACACCGCTCCAGTAGTCGATGCGTTCTCGCCTGTGACTATGGCATCAATACAATTCAAGGCCATTACCGAGGCATTTTTTGTAGCTTTAAGGCTTCGTAGAGGACGGTGATCTGCGTCGCACTGACAATGGCGGCACTTTTACTAAAGACGCCATTGGTCGAAACACACTAATTAAGGTAAAGCCCTTTTAATAAAAAGGGCTAATCAGAGGTTTAAATTATTAAAGAGCAGTAAAGACTAGATTTAACAGAAGTGAGAATAGGTTAAATTCACTATTTTCAAGAAGACAAAAATTCCCAGCTGCATTGTATGGGCGTTTTTTTATCCGCAGCATAAACTGTCATTACTCTTGCATTATCTTCTACACGGCCAACAACCTTATCAAGGTTTTCAGAAACTTGATCTGTATCAAGGCTATTATTTCCAACCTTAATCAACACTTCACCATTGAAGCCTTGTTTACGGTCTTCAGCTTCATGCCAGATAGTAAAGCCATGCTCCACTGAAGAACAGCGGGCATGATAATCTGCCAAGCGGACAAGGTCAGCCATAGACTTTGAATTATTTAAAGTTATGTTTAATGAATAAAGCCCATCACCCTTAGGGCTTTCCGCAATATTAACTTCAGCTCCATCGTCTGGCTCTTGTGTGATTTTTTTATCAGCAAGAATTTCCGATTCTGACAATTTGAGCAAACCATAGCGAGACCCAGCATACTTTTGTTCTGAAAAAACAAGAGGTATATAGAAATCGCAACCATAAAAAACAGGATCAGTTTTCCAACTAGCTGTGAGACCATGAGGAAAATCTATTGTATTGATCAGCTCTAATGTCTCTGGTGAATAGATCTCAAACTGAGAGCAGTCTTTACCGAAAACAAATAAAACATCATTAACATGGGCTATATTGCCGAATTTAAAGTCAATTTTAGAAGTGATTTTTTTTATAGTATCACCTAATATTGGATCGAGAATAAATATAGATTTATTGATTAAACAATATAGGTGATTTTTTATTACAATCAAATTATGAGACTGACCAGGATGAGATTTTTTCCATAGCTCGGCTCCATTTCCCTTTGAAAGGCAGACTATTTCTGAAAAATCATCATCAAATGCAGCACCTAAACTCGCATATAAATTACAATCATCAAATGCTAAACCATGATCCCCTCTTACTACAGTTGATTTCTCTTCTGTTTGATAAACCCACTGACGCTCCAACACATTTGAATACATTTCGACATGAGTATCTTCGTGAACAAAAAAACCATTTTCATCCTTAATTACAGACGGGTAAAATCCTGGATATAAATTGAAGTCATTTGTATATAAATTATAAGTATAGAAATTCCAGGCAGTATTTTTTGTTTTTTCATCAGTGATTTCTCCATTGCCGTAAATTATTTCATTATATTTTTTGCACCCTGATAATAGAAGAGGATGACCTAAAAAATCTACACTTGGAAAAGCAAATACACCACCAGATAAACGACTACTGCTATTGCAAATAGAAATCAAATATTCATTTTCAGCTTTTTCACAAACCCCTTGTATAGATTCTTCCGAATCACATTGAAAAAAAGAAACCTTCAAACGATCAAACACTAAAAAATCATTGCATATAACAAAGTCATTACCACCGACAAGCCATACACCACTACCATAAAAATCTACTCTCAATTTTCTATTCCACCTTAATCATATTTTTTAATATGACTTCTAATTTATTCACAACCTCTTTTTGAAATAGTTGGCTTGCTTCAACGCGTAAGTTGGGTAAAACGTCTCATCCGTAGGCTGGTGCTGAGGTACGAAGCCCAGCGTGCCACAATCAAACACCCTACAACTTTCAATACCTGCACGTTGGGGTTCGCAAGCTCACCCACAACCTACCTCGACATATACCACGCCTATGCGGATAGGCTACCCTCCCAACACACTCACTCTCTCAATCCTTCCAATAACTCTTCCAACACTCCCACAATCTGCCCCTGCACATCCACCAACTCCACCGCCGCATCCACCACCGCATAGCGCTCGGGGTTTTGTTTTGCCCTAGCCGTATAAGCATTCCGTACCGCTTCAAAAAATGCCTTCGGCTCACGCTCAAAGCGGTCTGCTTCTCCCCGTGCCGCCGCTCTCGCCATACCCACTTCTACGGGGGCATCTAACAGAATAGTTAGATCGGGGCGCAGGTCACCCTGCACCCAAGCCTCTATCTGTTCGATACGTTCAAAAGCCAAACCGCGACCACCACCCTGATAGGCGAAGCTGGCGTCAGTAAAGCGATCACACAGTACCCACTTACCCGCATCCAGTGCAGGTTTGATAACTTTTTGTAAGTGCTCGGCACGGGCGGCAAACATCGTTAGCAACTCTGCTTCGGGGCAGATGCCCTCCGCTTCGTCGCCCAGTAATACACCGCGCAAGGCTTCTCCTAGACGTGTGCCGCCAGGCTCACGGGTTTCGATGAGCTCAATACCTGATGCGGATAGGCTGTCGCGGATGAATTTTAGGTTAGTGGATTTGCCAACCCCTTCGCCGCCTTCAAGGGTGATGAACTTGCCGCGCATTAGCGATTTCTCTGATATTTATCCACTGCAGACTCATGGGCCTTTAGTGTTGATGAAAAGATATGCGTCCCGTCATTGCGTGAGACAAAATACAACGCCTTGGTGCTCTCTGGGTTAAGTGCCGCATCTATCGCGTGCTTGCCGGGCATGGCGATCGGTGTAGGCGGCAAGCCGTAGATGGTGTAAGTATTGTACGGCGTTGGCTTTCTTAAATCGCGAAAGCGAATATCGCCATCGTAAGCTTCACCCATGCCATAGATCACCGTGGGATCGGTTTGCAAACGCATACCAATATTTAAGCGGTTCGTGAATACACCTGATATCAAAGGTCGTTCATGGGCAGCACCGGTTTCCTTCTCTACAATTGAAGCCAAGATTAATGCTTCATAGGGCGTTTTCACAACAGATTTTTCAGAGCGCTGCTCCCAAGCCTGCTGTAAATAATCTTGCATATGTGAACGTGCACGGCGCAAAAACTGGATGTCTGTAGTGCCACTGCTAAAGCTATAGGTTTCCGGTAAAAAAGCACCTTCAGGGTGTAGATTGGGCTCACCTAAACGCTCCATCAGGTCATCGGGAACACCAGCAGGTAGTGTCTGCTTAATTTCAGTTTTGGATCGCAGCGCCGCTAATAATTCTCGAATATTCCAACCTTCGATGATAGTAAACTGGTGTTGTATAGACAGACCTTGCTCAAATAGCTTAAGCATATCTAACATATTCATATTGTTAGTCAGCTGGTATTCACCCGCCTTCAATGCACGGGTTTTCTGTGTGATACGCAAATAGATCTTCATGACGGCACTATGGACAATAATTTTTTGAGCCGCTAAATCATTCGCTACCTGACTAGAACCTAGACCTTCAGCAATACTATAGCGATACTCAGCCGCGCCACCGGGCAGCTGAATATTGTTTTGCAGGGTGAGGTAGGCGGTGCCAATAATGCTAAACAGGACGATCAGCCCTAAGGTAAATAGCCACTTAATCAATTTCAAAAATATCGCCTCTTAGCAATTCTCGGATGGTTTCAGCCATTTCAAAGGCGTGTAGTTCACGACCTTCATAGTCGTGCACGGATTGTACGCCAACTAAGCTATTGGTGACGAATATTTCACGAGCGGCTTGCAGGCTGTCTAGGGTTGGAGTGGATACTTTCACCGCGATGCCGTCTAACTTAGCGCGCTGTAAAATTTCTTGGCGAATAACGCCATTAACCCCCGCCTTGCTTAAGTCAGGGGTAACCAGTACACCCGAGGTATTGACCCAAAACAAATTCGATTTAGTACCTTCAACAATATGCCCTTCTAAATCACAGATGACACCTTCATCAAAACCTTCTTTAAGCTCAGCAGCGGCTAATACATACTGTAAGGCATTCAAGGTTTTCAAACCGTTTAGCAATGGGTTACAAACCAGCGGTGTCTCGCAATGTTGAATGCGGATAGGCTGATTGCTGCCCTGCCAAGGCATCAGCTGTAATATGCGCTGTGCACTGGCGCTAGCCGTGGGTTTAAAGCCACGCTGGCCATCACTGCAACGTACAACCGTCAACTTGAGTACGCAATCCCCTTCTGCATGGCTCAGCAAGGTCTCCACTTCCTCTTGCAGCAACGTCATATCACAATTAATGCCCAACACCTGTAAGCCTTGTTTAAGCCTATCTAAGTGTTGCTCCCATAACAGGGCGCTTTGTTGATGCACGGCGATGGTTTCAAACAGGCCATCCGCATAGGCAAAGCCACGATTTTGTACCGTCACACCATTGGCCGCCTGGCCATTTATCCAACTAATCATCCCCTGCCCCTTTCGTCTTACTCTACCGCGCTAAAGACCTTTAACATGCCTTTGGCTTTTGCCCGTGTTTCTTCTAGCTCTTTATGTGCATCGGAGTCATCTACGATGCCGCCCCCAGCACGCAGTGTTAAGGTGTCACCCTGTCTCACCATAGTGCGAATCAGTATATTCAAGTCCATATCACCATTACGGTTTATATAGCCTAAACTGCCAGTATATGCACCTCTGGGTTCTTGTTCTAATTCAGCGAGTATTTCCATGCAGCGCACTTTAGGGCAACCCGTTATCGTGCCACCGGGGAAAACTGCGGCAATAGCCTGCCCTGGCAATACCTCTGGGCGAAGCTCTCCACGTACATTGGAGACAATATGGTGCACATGGGCATAGCTTTCTAACACCATAAGTTCATCGACCTCTACACTGCCGGGCTTGCACACTCGACCTAAATCATTGCGCTCTAGATCAATTAACATAATGTGTTCTGAGCGCTCTTTAGGGTGAGCCAACAACTCCTGAGTCACTTTGCTTTCATCTTCTCCAGCTAGTCGTGGCCGAGTACCCGCTATGGGCCGAGATTCGGCAATGCCTGCCTTAATGGAAATTAGGCGCTCTGGTGAGGAGCTAATAATGTCAATGCCTGGAAAATGCACAAGCGCAGAAAAGGGGCTAGGATTTTGTTTGCGCAAACTCGCAAAAATAACTGCTGAACTTAACGACTCAGTCAGCTTTGCCTGCCAAGGGCGAGAGAGGTTCACCTGAAACACATCCCCTTCTTTGATATAGTCTTGAGTTTTAGCAACACCCTCTAAATAAATAGCCGGATCTTGTTCTGCTAAAGTACTAATCGGTACCTTACCAGCAACGAGGGAAATCGTTTCAATCGCAGCTATATCGCTACGCACTTGTTGCTCACAATCCTGTAATACTTGAGCCTTATTAGGCAAATCCCATTCTTGCACGAGCAATAGCTTTTGCTCGTGCTTATCCACAATTAAAGCTGTGCGAAAACGTGTAGCAAAGGCAATCGGTTGCTCTTTGCTTAAGGGCAGTTGTAAGCTGGGCTCCACTTGCCCTGCCAGCTCATAGGATAAATAAGTAAACCAGCCCCCCGTAAACGGCAAGTCGCTATCAATAATGACTTCTGCATGTTCTGCAGCAAACCATTGATCAAAAGCGCCTAAAAAATCATCGCCGCTGACTTTATCCGATAAATCGCCAGTCAGGCATTCGTCGGTTAGGCATAGCGTCTCTTCGGGAAAGGCGAAAAGAATGTCATAACGGCCATTGTCTGGGGAATCCCCCGCACTGCACAATAAATTAGGATAGCGTTCTGCGTTGTGAGCATGCAGCTTAAGCAGGTCAATAGGCCCACCTAAGTGCGTCACCTTGACGTGACTTTTATTGATACTGGACATTGTTAAATACGGGAGAAGATTAAGCTAGCGTTAGTGCCGCCAAAGCCAAAGGAATTGCTAAGTACATAATCCAATTTCACCTGACGTGCCTCATTAGCCACATAATCAAGATCACAGTCAGTATCTGCTTGCTGCAGGTTGATGGTCGGGGCCACAACTTGTTCTTGTAGGCTTTTAATTGCAAATACCGCCTCTATCCCCCCTGCCGCACCTAACAGATGTCCTGTCATGGATTTCGTGGAACTAACGACGAGTTGACTTGCATGCTCGCCAAAAGCGGACTTAATCGCCTTAGTCTCAGCAACATCACCTAGGGGAGTAGAGGTGCCATGGGCATTGATGTAACCCAGCTGATCTGCATTAATCTGTGCATCCTGTAGGGCCTTTTGCATACAGCGTCGCGCCCCTGCTCCATCGCTAGGAGGCATCGTCATATGATGGGCATCAGCACTCATGCCAAAGCCTAACAACTCTGCATAGATCGTAGCCCCACGTGCCACAGCCTGTTCATACTCTTCGAGTACTAATACGCCAGCACCTTCACCCATAACAAAACCATCGCGATCTTGATCAAAGGGGCGACAAGCTTCTTGTGGTTTATCATTACGCGTAGACAAGGCTTTGGCTGAGGCAAAACTGCCCATCGTCAATTTACTGGTGCAGGCTTCAGCACCGCCGGCTAACATGACATCCGCATCCCCGTAGGCAATCATGCGTGCCGCATCTCCTATATTGTGTGTACCTGTGGCACAGGCTGATACCGCTGAGACATTTGGCCCCTGCAGGCCATAACGCATAGAGACTTGGCCTGCGACCATATTGATAATAATGCTCGGGATAAAAAATGGCGATATACGCCTAGGACCGCGCTGCTCCAAGGTCATTTTCATCTCTTCGATCATCGGCAACCCACCAATACCCGAGCTGATCGCGCAGCCGATACGCTCTCGATTGCTATCATCAACAATTAGGCCAGCATCTTGTATGGCTTCGGCCGCGGCCACCATGCCGTATTGAATAAAGGTATCCATCTTTTTGATAGCTTTGCGTTCAAAGTGATCTTCAGCTTGGTAGCCTTTGACTGAGGCGGCAATTTTTACCGCAAAGTCAGTCGTGTCAAAGTGTTCGATCAAGCCTACACCCGAGCGCCCAGCCAGCAGAGATTGCCATGTCTCTTGCACCGTATTGCCGATGGGACTGATACAGCCCATACCGGTGACCACCACTCTTCTTGAAGACTTCATATCACTTTATACTTTAGCTGCTTGGCGAAATAAAAAAAGCCACCTTGAACAACAAAGGCTGTGTAACAGCTATGCATTCTAAGGTGGCTTTCATCGCCGTGATCAGTAAGCGCGTGTATTAGCGTTTATTGATTGTTGTTCACGTAGTCGATAGCTTGCTGAACCGTGGTGATTTTTTCAGCATCTTCATCTGGAATTTCAATATCAAACTCTTCTTCCAGCGCCATAACCAACTCAACGGTATCTAGAGAGTCAGCACCCAAGTCATCTACAAATGCAGAACCCGTGTTAACTTCTTCTTCTTTAACGCCTAGCTGTTCTACTACTATCTTCTTAACTCGTTCGTCGATGCTACTCATGACAATTACTCTCTGATGTATTTAACGATTTGGAGTATTTTAGAGAAAAGCTCCGCCCCGTGCCAGCTCTTATTTAAAAGAGTTTTTTCACATATATTTCAACCACTTAAAAACCTAAAACGACAGTTTAAATCATTTTCAAGGCTTAATTCATATACAGGCCGCCGCTAATGTTGAGGGTTTCTCCGGTAATATACGCCGCCCAATCCGATGCTAGAAAGCAGACCGCCTTAGCAATATCCTCTCCCGTACCTATCTTGGCCAAGGGTACTTGTTGGGTAATACCTGCACGCTGCTCATCTTCCATAGCCCCTGTCATATCTGTTTCAACATAGCCTGGAGCAATAGCATTCACTGTAATGTTGCGTGAACCTATCTCCTGCGCCAAGGATTTAGTAAAACCTAACACGCCGGCTTTGGATGCCGAATAATTGGCTTGGCCTGGGTTACCCATTAAGCCAACCACTGAGGCAATATTAATTATGCGGCCCTTGCGCGCCTTCATCATAGAGCGTAGGCAAGCCTTGCTAAGACGATAGACTGAGTTAAGATTGGTATCGAGCACTGAGTCCCACTGCTCTTCCTGCATGCGCATTAATAAATTATCGGCGGTAATACCCGCGTTATTAACTAAGATGGTAACGCCGCCTTGTTCTTCGCTAATTTGCTTAACGACTGCCTGAACCTGATCGGTATCGGTGACATTCAACACCAAACCCTGACTGCCTGGTGTTGTATTCGCAAGGTATGCGGATATGCTCTGCGCACCATCGTCTGTAGTTGCCGTGCCCAATACAGTGGCACCCGCAGCGGCTAATTGCTCAGCAATGGCACGACCAATACCTCGGCTTGCTCCCGTTACCAAGGCCACTTCACCTTGTAAATTTAAACTCATGCTCATGCTTGCATATCCAGTGCGTTATCCAAGCCATTGGGGGAATCGACACAGGCTACTGGAGTGCGCTTAATAGTCCTTTTGACAAGACCGCTTAAGACTTTGCCCGGCCCCATTTCTATATACAGACCAGACTCATTCATAGCGTGCATTGCCTGTACAGACTCCACCCAACGCACGGGGGAATGTAACTGCTGTATTAAAGCTTCACGAATAGCCTCTGCGCTATTACAAACAGAGGCAGAGACATTGTGTATAACAGGAATATTGGGCGTTTTAATGTCAATAAAGTCGAGGGACTCAGCCAATTTTTCAGAGGCGGGGCGCATTAAACTTGAATGGGAAGGTACGCTAACTGGCAATTTCAGCGCCCGCTTAGCCCCCGCTTCTTTGGCGCCCATTATCGCTCGCTCAACGGCAATCACAGTACCCGCAATCACCACTTGCCCTGGGGCGTTAAAATTCACCGCCTCAGCGATATCCTCAGCTGTACTAACGGCTTTACACACATCAATGAGTTGTGCGTCCTGTAAGCCCAATACCGCCGCCATTGCGCCCTCTCCTTCTGGTACGGCTTGTTGCATGTAGCGAGCACGAGCCTCCACTAAACGCACTGCATCGGCAAAGCTCAAGGCCCCCGATGCTACCAAGGCGGTATATTCACCCAAGCTATGCCCCGCCATAACCACAGGCTTAGCGCCCTCAACTGCACACCATACTCGCCATACAGCCACTCCCGCTGCCAACATGGCCGGTTGCGTGTTGAGGGTTTTGTTAAGTGCATTATCAGGGTTTTCTTGAACTAGCTTCCACAGGTCAAAGCCCAAGGAATCTGACGCTTCTGCAAAGGTCTGTTCAACCACTTCAAATTCTGCGGCCAAGTCGGCCAACATCGCGGTAGATTGAGAGCCCTGCCCAGGGAAAGTTGCTGCAAATGTCATGTCTAGCTCGTTATTTTAATGTAAATCTAATACATCTTGCATATTGAATAAGCCCGCATCTTTCTCTCCTACCCAGCCCGCTGCACGCATAGCACCATTAGCAAAAGTCATACGACTACTGGCCTTGTGAGTGATTTCTACACGCTCACCGATATCCGCGAACATAGCAGTGTGATCACCAATCACATCCCCCGCACGCACCGTCGCAAAACCAATCGTCTTGCGATCGCGCTCACCGGTGTGACCTTCACGGCCATACACAGCACACTCTTTCAGGTCGCGTCCTAGGGTATCTGCAATCACTTCACCCATGCTTAACGCAGTGCCTGATGGGGCATCAACCTTGTGGCGGTGATGGGCTTCGATAATTTCAATGTCCACCGAGTCACCGAGTACACGAGAAGCCACTTCCAGTAATTTAAAGGTTAGATTCACACCGACACTAAAGTTAGTCGCCATGACGATGCCCATAGACTCAGCAGCGGCATTGATCTGCGCCTTCTGCTCATCCGAAAAACCGGTAGTGCCAATAATCATCTTCTTGCCCGCCGCTTGGCAGGCTTCTAAGGCGGCAATGCTCGGATCGGGGCGGGTAAAGTCGATTAACACATCAAAGTCATTGATCACAGCTTGTATATCTGCTGAGATTTTCACATCTAATACCCCCACATTGGCGACAGAGCCCGCATCCACCCCTAAGAACTCGCTACCCCCATGTTCTAAAGCGGCGCCTAAGCTTAAACCATCCGTATTTACGCAGGCTTCTATCAAAGCGCGGCCCATGCGCCCTGCGGCACCGTTAATTGCAATTCGTGTTGTCGTCATGTCTATCTAATTAGCTATTTAAGAATAGCCCGAATGATACTAGAGATTGCTAGGTTTAGCAGGGCTTTTACAGCACATCTTGTGTTGTGATGTAAAAGCTCTGCCTCCAGCCTATCCGCATTAGCGGGCGCTGAGGAAGTCCTTATAGATATTCGCAGAATCCTTTGGCGCTTCGAAGATCGGAACATGACCGATACCCTGCATAATCACCGTCTTGTGATTTTTGATATTGCGCTCTAATTCCTTAGTCACCGCCACCTCAAAAATCTTATCTTGCTCACCCCATAAAATTAACACCGGCATGCGAAAGCTCTTTAGCGCAATACCAAACATCCCTGGCCCCATTGTTTTTTGTGTTTTCATCAAACCATCTATAATTTTTTTATAGATTGGGTAACGAGCGATTTGTCGCTGCTCCATAACCTCTAGTAGCTCTTGGGGCAAAAAGGGTTTATCGGCCATCGCCAAGTCGATCACTTTGCGCATATCACCCGGCTTTTGCACCATCAGATCCACCTTGCCCGCCATCATATCTTGCATGACCTGACCGTTATGCTCATATAAACCCGCCGAATCGATCAGCGCCAAGCTCAACACTTGTTGAGGGCGGAACGTCGCCCACTGAATCGCCAAACCACCACCCATGGAGTTACCGGCAATGTGGTACTTCTCTAGACCCAACTCATCCACAAAGGCCTTCATCACACTGCTCTGCTCTGGCATAGAATAATCTAATTCCAAACCTGAAGAGCTTTCACCGTGACCCGGCAGATCAGGAATATAAACGCGGTACTTACCCGTCAGATACTTCGCCATACGGTTCCAGTTATTTCGGTCACCGGTAAAGCCGTGCAGCAAAATCATCGGCTCGCCACCTACTGGGCCACCTTCAGAATAAGTGATGTCTACACCGCGCACGGTGATCTTTTTCGTGCTCAAACCCGCCCATGTGCGCTCTTGCTGCATGATGGAGTCGAATAAAACGGAGTAGTCACCCGATGAAGTAATGCTAGAGCCACCCGACTTAGGGGCAGTTTGGCATGCGGATAGGCTGAAAATAATACCGAGTAGGAGAAGTTTTTTGAGCATTGTGATTGCCTGTTAGGAAGCTCGCAATCATTATTACGAAGCTTAATAGCGTTTTAAAAATGGCGTGTTAGCAGCCTATCCGCATTGGGTAATTCTACCTTTGTAAAATCACACCAAAGACCTTTGACTCGAGCACCGCTTAACGCCTTCGACTAAACAATATCGTCTTGCAAAATCTTTTCAATATTGCGTTCTGCTAAAGCCGCAATAGTGAGAGAAGGATTGGCCAGACAAGACCCAGGTATTAATGTACCATCCATAACGTATAAATTGCTATAGCCTTTTACTCGTCCATAAGCGTCGGTGGCCAGGCCTAACGGCATTCCCCCTAAAGGGTGAGCCGTGCGGTTGCCCGATGGCTCAGTAATAAGCAGCGGGACACCCGCAAAGCCGCCATTGACTTCGTTTAAGCGATTTACCGTATGCTTATGTGCCTGTATCGATTTATCATTGGCGTCACTCGGCCAATCCAGCTGCATGCCTTTAAATGAATTAGAATAACTAAAGGTGCCGGGGCCCGGGCGCTGCTGATTAAAAAATACGCCTAAGTGAACCAATGAGTGTGTATCAATGCCAGTGGGGAAATAAGCGCACTCTATACTCAACGGACCGTAAGGATTATTAAAATCATCTAGAGTGGTATTCAATGGCGCAGCTTGCTTACTACCTGTGCTTTCCTGCACTGTTCTAGCCCATGTTACCCCACCATTATTGCCGACCTGTGTACCCACGTACTCATTCAAATTAGGTAGGTCTCCCATCGCCTTGGCTTTTAATAATAATTTATTTGTGCCCACTGTGCCGGCTCCCATAAATAAGTGCTCACAGGTGATGACCTGATAGGATAAAACAATTCCCCAGGGGTTAATGGTTCGGGTATAAACCTCATATTGCCCCTCACTATTTTCACGAATACGCTCAACTTCTGTGAGTGCGGCAACTGCTAGGTTTCCGGTATCCAGTGCAGGTTGAATATAGCTTTGTACTAAAGTTTTTTTACAGCCATTATTATTGCCATAAATAGTTTCGCCCTTGAGTGCAGATTCTTTAATGGTGCCGTCAATTTCCTGCTGAATAATATCAAAATCATAAGCGCAAGATGCTTTCTTGGTCACATAACCAGCGGCATCAGCGTGCTCGTTAAATAATCGTGCATAGCGATAATGAGGAGTACTTAAAATTTCATCGGGAATTTCAGTCGCACCAATCATCGCCTCCGCCTTAGGGTAATAAACAGACTCGAACTCTGTCACATTCACCTCACCCGCAAAGATAGACTCCAATACATAGCCAGGTGAGCGCACAGTAACACCCCCATAAATAATTGAACCACCGCCCACGGCAGCGCCCTGGTAGGTGCGTAAGCCACCAAAGTCAGTGTAGTCCAATACACCGGCATATTTAAGTATCGGGGTTTCTATTTTTATCGGTGGTGAAGCTAGTTTTTTAAACCATGAGCTGCGGTGGTCAGCAGGCAAGTTAGCGCTAAAAATATTTTTATCCGCCTCTGGCTCCCACCATTGCCCACGCTCTAGCATTAATGTTTTTATACCAGCTTCAGCCAGCCTCAGGCCACACACTGCACCACCAAAACCAGAACCGATGACTAGGGCTTTTACGCTGCGTTGACTGGTTGGCGGAGGCTTTATGCTCATGGCCAACGCTGTAGAAGGTCCGGCTATTGCCGCCGTACTCAAGGCCACACCTTTAATAAAATTTCTGCGAGAATGGCTTAAATTATGGTCTTTCATTAACGGTGTCCCTTCAAATAAATAATTGCTGCATGATATAGAATATGCAAAGCGTTTTATACACTGCAAGATCGTTTTTTCGCTTGACTTTCAGGTCTTAGCCATCAACCAAATAGAAAAATAACAGGCAAAGATAGTAGCGCATGACCCTGTAAATAATTCTGTGTAACTGCAGTAGTTAAAATGCAATCAGTTAAGCGGTCTTCAAATTCAATCAGAAAACGATTTAAAGCTGACTTCCCATTCCTGACCGGTATACTCCATTTCTTAGACGCATTTTAAATCGCCAGATAAATCACTTTTTTAACTGAATCGTCACTGGGGAATAATTTACGTTTTTTGATGGCTTTACGGATAACGCTATTGAGCGAGGCGGACACACCGGCACCGTATAGCTCTTTAAACGTGCTGACAGTTTCCCGATTGGTCATGCCTTGGGCATAAAGAAATAGGATTTTGTCATCCATAGATGTGAAGCGAGTTTGGTGTTTTTTTACTATTCTGGGTTCAAAATCACCGAGCCGATCTCGAGGAGTATCGAGCTCAAATTGTCCGTCTTCGGTGCGCAATGTTTTGCGAGAAGAGCCGTTTCGGCTGTTTTCAGAGTCGGATTTTGAGTTTTTATCGTAGCCCAAGTGATCGTCGAGTTCGGCGTTGAGGGCGGCCTCGACGGTGACTTTAGTGAGCATAGCCCTAAAATCATTGAGGTCTTCGGGTGTCTTAATAGTTTTGGCGGCTTCGCGCCCAAAAGCTTCTAAATCTTCTTTTTTCATTTCCTGTCTATCCTTCCCGTGAGGGTTTCATAATAAACAGTTACACAGATTTAGGTACAGTCTCGAGTATTTAGGTATCGCGTTGGGTTTCATTCTTCAACCCAACCTACGAGAGCAGTGCTTTACCCAGCTTACGAGTTGTGGATTGTGAAGCGGTATTGACAGAAGTTAGGCCGCCATTTTTTCCGTCACCATACGCACGTTATAAGTCATGCACATTTCGTCCTTTACCTGTTTCAAAAACTTTCGCTTAGCACGTCGCTTATTTTCAGCCTTTAATTGCTGATAAATAGTCAAGGCTAACGCATAAAGTCGCTCATCACCACGGTCACCGACTATAGCAAAAAAATCAGGCACCAAATCATCGCTGGCGAGGGAGATATTAAATCCAGCGTACTCTTTAAGTATCTCTCTAGCCAGAGAAAAATTCATAATAGTTTCTTTCGACATATCAAAATACATACAACACCCAATACTTATAAAAAAATCTGCGCGCATCATACTCTAAGCATATGATGAAAGGTGTAACTAATTGTGAATTTATCGACTGAAAAGCCTGCCAAATAGAGATAGCGGTTATTGTTAGCAAATGATTCCCATGCACTGCCTGAAAACGAGGCATAGGAAACCTGTAGGCTAGGCTTCAGTCCCATGCAAAGATGGATAATTCACGAGGTTTCGCATCAGGATGAATCCCTGAAATTTCTCTTGTAGGTTGGGTTAGGCGATAGCCGTAACCCAACGGGCTAAGATGACGGATTGAAGAGTATTTAGGTATCGCGTTGGGTTTCATTCTTCAACCCAACCTACGAGAGCAGTGCTTTACCCAGCTTACGAGTTAATCAAAAAATTGATAACAACATCAAATATCACCCGTGAGTGTTTCAATAGATGTGATCCTGCTTGAAAGGATTTTAATGTCGTTTAATGGATAATGTCCGAAGGCGTAAACTTTAGAGTATGTTGTTTTACAAGATCATTATATTCATCAAGTTTTTCTTGAAATTCATCTTTATCCTCAAAAGCCATATGAAAATCATCAGGAACAAACCTCCATTCACTTTCTTGGTAAAAGTCTTTTTCAATAAACTCCCCCCCAACAACCATCCTCCCCTCTAAAGGCTTTACTCGTGGAATTAATCGATTGAAATTTCTATTTAGTAAATCGTCTTTTTCCTTATCATCAAACTCCACGATACTTAACAAGTACTTAATCACATCAGGAACAGCACCAGTATCTGTAGAATAAATAATAGGCTCGACTTTATTTTTCAGCCCCCAATTTTTTGTAAGCCCGATACCATAATCGCCATAAAAGGAAGTATGATCTGACAACCTTGATATTGGAATATCACAAAAACAGACCATAGGACTCCCAATATGATCCTGGCCATGACCTAAGTATCTTGAGTCTTCTAAACAATATCTAGGCTCAAGCCCTTCGGAAAGAATACTTTTCAGGTAATCAATAGACTTAGTAAAGTGAAATAACGTGCTGGATTTTGGCTTCATTTTTTATTTTCTCCCTTTAGTTCCATGTTACTCATACAATAACACCATAAATATTTCCCTTCACTGCATTCCCTAACACAAGCATAAAAAAAGCCCAGCAAAAAGCTGGGCCTTATCTAAAAGCTTACTGAGTATGAGCCCTAAAACTTCATATC
>CAZBWS010000057.1:0-16198 GCA_964495705.1 uncultured Gammaproteobacteria bacterium | reverse complement strand
TCAAAGTGTTATTATTCCCCAATGAACGATGAACAACGCCTACGCTATAGCCGCCACATCCTGCTCCCTGAATTAGGCGAGCAAGGCCAAGAAATCTTGCTCGATAGTCATGTGGTTATTATCGGTTTAGGCGGCTTGGGTTCGGCAGTAGCTTTATATCTCGCTGCCGCAGGTGTCGGTAAGATTACTTTAGTAGACGATGATTACGTTGAGCTAGGCAACCTACAGCGCCAGGTAGTGCACCAGACGAGTCGTATAGGGCAGATGAAGGTGGAGTCTGCGCAGCAGCAATTGCGCGATATTAACCCCGATATTCAGTTAGAGGCGATTCCCCGCCGCTTAAGTGATGATGAGTTAGCCAAAGTGGCCGAAGTTTGTGACTTAGTATTGGATTGCACCGATAACTTTCCCTCGCGCTTTACTATTAATCGCGCCTGCCAACAGGCCGCTACGCCTTTGGTTTCGGCGGCGGCCATTCGTATGCAGGGGCAGGTCAGTGTGTTTATGCCTGAGGGCCCCTGTTATCGGTGTTTGTATGCGGATGAGTCGAAAACCGTAGATACCTGTGCGGAGCGCGGGGTGATAGGGCCATTGCTTGGTGTTATGGGCAGCATGCAGGCGCTAGAGGCAATCAAGGTGTTAGCGCAAGTAGGAAGGAGTTTAGAGGGGCGCTTATTGATGTTTGATGCCATGTTGAGTGATTGGCGTACGCTGCAATTAAGCAAGGACCCTGAATGCCCTGTTTGTAGTCAAGCTTAGGGTTTTTCGGCTTAATAAATTTTCACTTTTTAAGCGGTTGTAATTGTTCTTTTTACAACTATGATAGTTGACTCATTCGTTAAATCACTTAAGTAAAATAACAAGGGGAAAAAATGTCTAAAAAATTAGCAGATATAGAAGGTATCGGGCCAGCTTACGCAGAGAAGCTAGCTAATGCGGGCTTGAAATCACAAGAAAAACTATTAGAAGCAGGGGGCACTACTGCAGGTCGTAAAAAAATTGCGGCCGAGTCTGGTTGTACAGAAAAGCAGATTTTAAATTGGGTTAACCGTGCTGATTTAGCACGTGTATCAGGTATTGGTGGGCAGTATGCCGATCTACTGGAATGTGCTGGCGTTGATACTGTACCGGAGCTGGCGCAGCGTAATGCAGAAAACTTGCACGTAAAAATGACTGAAGTGAATGAAGAGAAAAGTCTAGTTCGCAAGCTTCCTACGGCTGGCCAAGTGGCTGACTGGGTTGCTCAGGCTAAAGAACTGCCCCGAGCAGTTAATTACTAAACACTAAACTCGGCGCTTTGAGCGCCGTTTTTTTAACGAGTATATAGGTTCAGCTATGGATTTAATTGCAACACTAGTAGAGCAGCTTGGCGTTGATGAAGGTCAGGCCAAAGGCGGTGCAGGTTTATTATTTAAATTAGCACAAGACAAACTGGGTTCAGGTGATTTTGCCCAGATAGCAGATAAAATCCCAGGCCTAGATAGCATGATGGATGCGGCGCCTGCAGAATCAGGTGGTGGCGGCCTAATGGGTGCTATTGGCGGGATGCTCGGTGGGCTAGGCGGCAATGCGGGTGCACTGGGTAATCTTGCCAGCTTGGCGGGTGGCTTTGATAAGCTAGGCCTAGATAGCGGCATGGTCAACCAGTTTATTCCTGTCGTTATGAAGTTTGTTCAAGAGCAAGGTGGCGATGACATCATGGGCTTGATACAAAAAGTGATGGGTGGCGACGCTTAATCACTCTTGAGTAACAGGCATAAAAAAGCGAGCTTAATGCTCGCTTTTTTATGCCTGTAAAATTGATATATAGACTGCGGATATAGCTCGAACGATGCCTGCTAAGTCCAAGTGGCGCTGTATATTTTGGTAATTGTCGGTCTGTAGTATCTCTACAACCGCATCGGCCTGATCATAGCCAAATTCAATTAGTAAAATTCCGCCATTTTTGAGCTTGGCTTTAGCCTGTTGGCTGATAATGCGGATATCTTCTAGGCCGTCTTTTCCCGCAGTGAGTGCAGAGCGTGGTTCAAATCGCACGTCGCCTTGGTCTAGGTGCTCATCTTGCTCACGAATGTAGGGAGGGTTAGAGATGATCAGGTCAAAGTGATTATCCTCTAAAGATTCGCACCAACTAGACTCCACACACTGTACATTGTGCGCTGCCAGCCTATCTGCATTCTCCTCTGCGACGGCAAGGGCTGCTGAGCTGAGGTCGACGGCAGTGACATGCCAGTGCGGGCGCTCTAGGGCAATGCTGATAGCGATACAGCCACTGCCAGTGCCTAGGTCAACAATATGACTAACCGTGTCACTTGGTAGTTGTGTCAGTGACTGCTCGACTAAGACTTCAGTATCCGGTCTGGGGATTAATGTATCGGCCGTGACCTTAAAGTTATTTGACCAAAACTCCTGCTCGCCGAGAATATGGGCGATAGGTTCACCTTGTATACGCCGTGTCGCCAGTCGCTGAAATTTTTCAATGTCGTCAGAAGATAAGCTCTTATCTGGCCAACTAAAAAAATAACTGCGCGGTTTATCGATCGCGCGGGCCAGTAATAGCTCTGCATCTAAACGCGGGCTATCCGAGTTGATCTGCACGGCAGTTGCCGTCAATAAGGAGTGAATGGTGTGTGACATTAATTTTTTTGCGCGGCGTATTGCAGTAAGGTTTCGTTTGTTTTATATAAACGGCGACAAGCCTCGCGGGCAATGTTTAAAGTGAGCATGCCGAACAGTTCAGGGTGGTGTTCGTGAAGGTCAAATAGTGCTGCACTGGAAAGGAGTAGCAAGGTGCTGTCACTAATGACTTTTGCCTTCCCCGCGTGTGGTTGGATGCCGATTACCGAGATTTCGCCAAAGCATTGCCCGACCTCCATGCGAGCTATTTCTACTTCTTGCTCAGGTTGTTGGTCACTGTGGCTGAGTATTTTGACGGCGCCATCTAAGACTATATAAATAAAGTCGGGCGCGCTGCCTTGTTCGAAAATAACTTCTCCCTCCTTATAACTCACTTGTTTGGAGAGGCGGAATATTTGATATAAATCTGATTCACTCAAGGCACCAAAGATAGAAATTTGGTTGAGTATCTCTATTGCCCGGGCTTGCTGGTTAAAGGGCAAGGATGGGTGGTCATTCATGTTTATTTGTCAAGTAATTCAAGTTTGCCGTTGCTCCAATTTAATGCCTTATTACCATTAAGGATAGCCGTTAAATCCTCACCCATCAGACTGCGGCGCCAACTTTTCATGACACCTACTGAGTCATCACCTGTGACTAAACGCTCTAATTCTTTACGTGTAGTGACACTGGCTAGGGTGATTTGGTGCTCGGTAGCTTTCAATTTTGCTGCTGCCCATAGGTAGTCGACCATAGCGTCTTGTTCGGGCTTGAGCTTGTCGAATTTCTTGAGTACAGGCCATTGATCTTTCGGGGTCTGTTTGGCCTCGGCGATAAGCTTAAGAATGAATTGTCCGCGATGCTTAATAAAGTTGCTATCGACACTGCGCAGGGTCGACAGCTCATCTTCATTGCAGGGCAAGGTACGGCTAAGGTCGATAAGTAGATCATCGCTACCCATCCATTTACGCGGCTTGTCCTTCTCGACAGCCTTTTCTTCGCGCCATTGCGCTAGCTGCTTGAGTACCGCCAGTTGCACTCCCTTGAGGCGGTTGTGTTGCTTAACGCGTTTCCATACGTTTTCTAAATCGGGCTGGTATTTCTCGGGCTGGGTCATGGCGTCAAAGTCTGCGCGCAACCACTCTGTGCGTCCTAGGTTGGTTAACTCGCTAGACAGCTGGTGATACACATCACGCAAGTAGCGCACATCATCGGCGGCATAGGTGATCTGCTTCTCGCTCAGCGGACGGCGGCTCCAGTCGGTGCGGCTCTGCGACTTATCTAACTGGGTTTTACAGACTAACTCGACCAGCTTGCCATAACCCACTTGCTCGCCATGGCCGAGGAGACTCGCAGCTATTTGTGTGTCAAAAATAGGCGAAGGCACCGTGCCCATGTCTTGATAGAAGATCTCTAAATCTTGGCTGGCGGCATGTAAAACTTTTACTACGCTATTGTCGGCCATCAGCGCATACAAAGGGCTTAGATCGTCAATGGCTAAGGGGTCTACACAGGCAATAATGTCAGCGTTACCTAGCTGTACTAAACACAGCTTGGGGCGATAGGTCTTCTCACGTAAAAATTCAGTGTCCAAGGTGACCCAGTCGCCCTGAGCTAGCTCGAAACATAGGCTTTTCAGGCTATCCGCATCGGTGATGTATAGGTCTTGGTTCATAGCTGGCTCAGGGTGGTTTATGTGAGCGGGTATTCTAGCATGACTTACTTTTTTAATAGCTGCCGCATCATCTCAAAATTACTACTCGCCTGTTCCTTGGCCACTTCCTCGCTAACTACCGTCTTACCTTCCCAATCAATCTCCTGATCTGGCAGCTCTTCTAAAAAGCGGCTCGGTGTGCAGCTGATATATTCACCCGCGCGTTTGCGGGCATTGGCGTAGGTGATGGTGAGTGTACGTTTGGCGCGGGTGATACCTACATAGCAGAGGCGGCGCTCCTCTTCGATATTATCTTCTAGAATACTGACGTGGTGGGGCAGAATGTCTTCCTCTGCTCCGACCAGAAAGACATGGGGGAATTCCAAACCCTTGGCGGCGTGTAGAGTCATCAGGTTGATGGCACTGACCTCACCGTCTTCGTTTTGCTTTTCCATGATGTCCATTAAGGTCACCTTGGAAATCAAGTCTTCTAAGCTAAAGTGACCGCCGTCATCCTCGCCTTGTTTTTTGACCATGCGTGCGATCCAGTCCTGTAGCTCGCTGACGTTGTCCATCTTCTTTTTACCTTGCTCCTTGGTCTTGGCGGTATCTAACAACCAGCTGTCGTAGTGGATGTCTTCGAGCAGGTGTTTGGTGATTTCCGTGGCATTCATGTCACGGGCGTGAATGCCTAGTTCTTTGAGCCAGTCGCTAAAGCGGCGCAGGCGCAGTAGGGCTTGACCGCTGAGTACGCTTTCCAGGCCCATTTCCTCGCAGCTGGCTAGCAGTGGTGTGTCGCGAGAGCGTGCATAGCTGCCGAGCTTTTCAAGGGTCGCGGTGCCTATTTCTCGGCGCGGGGTGTTGATTACACGTAGGAAGGCCGCGTCATCGTCTGGGTTAACCACTAGGCGCAAATAGGCCAGCACGTCTTTGATCTCTGCGTGCTGGAAAAAATCGGTTCCGCCGCTGACTTTATAGGGTAGATTGTGGCTGCGTAGGGCGGCGGCAAAGGCGCGGGATTGAAAGTTGCCGCGATACAAAATAGCAAAGTCACCGTCTTGGGCGCGCCTAGCAAATTTAATACGGATGATCTCGCTGACCACGCGTTCGGCTTCTTCCACTTCGTTCTTGGTGGGCACAATGCGGATGCGCTCGCCCTGAGCAATGTCAGACCAGAGCTTTTTATCAAAGTCGTGGGGGTTGTTGGCGATGACGTCGTTGGCGCATTTGAGAATGCGCGATGTCGAGCGGTAGTTTTGCTCTAGCTTGATCACTTTTAGGCTAGGGTAGTCATCGTTTAATATTTGTAAGTTTTCGGGGCGCGCGCCACGCCAGGCATAAATTGATTGGTCATCGTCGCCCACGGCGGTAAGCTTGCCGCGGTGGCCGAGTAGCAAGCGAATCATCTGATACTGACTGGCATTGGTGTCTTGGTATTCATCCACTAATAGATGATGGACCTTGCCTTGCCAGCGCGTTAATACGTCTTTATTGTCTTGGAATAATTTGACCGGTTGAATGATGAGATCGTCAAAATCCACGGCATTGTAGGCGAGTAGCTGGCGCTGGTAGCGGGCATAGAGCTTGGCTAGGGCGAGGTCAGCACCAGTCTTCGCCTCCTTGACGGCCTTTTCGGGGAAGATGAAGTCATTCTTTAAATTAGATATCGCCCATTTTGCCGTGTCTTCATCGGAGCCGTAGCCATCATCACCCTCACGTAGAAGCTCGCGTAAAATCGCGCTGGAGTCGGTGCTGTCAAAAATGCTAAAACCCGACTTATAGCCTAGGTGCTCATACTCTTGTCGTAAGATGTTTAAGCCTAAGGTATGGAAGGTGGTGATAGATAAGCCTTTAGTCCCGCCGCCAGGTAGGGTACTACTAATACGCTCCAGCATTTCACGAGCGGCTTTGTTGGTAAAGGTAACGGCAAAAATTTGCCGTGGATCAAAGCCTTCCACCTGAATCAGGCGCGCAATTTTCTCGGTGATTACCCTTGTTTTTCCACTGCCCGCACCAGCGAGCACCAGCACGTGGCCGGAACTGTAGGTAGTCGCTTCTGCTTGTTGAGGGTTGAGTTGGAACATGGGGCGCATTCTAGCGGTTAATTGATCAGTAAGGCAGTCTTGACATCATTTTTTACGTTAGAATACGTCCATGCTAAGTTACCGACACGCCTTTCACGCAGGCAATCATGCTGATGTCTTAAAGCACCTCACTCAGGTGCTGATACTGCAATCCCTATTGCGCAAGGATAAGCCGTTTTTCTATTTGGATACACATGCAGGGGCGGGGTTGTATGATCTGCGCTCAGAGTCGGCGGAAAAGACGGGGGAGTATATTGGTGGTATTGTTAAAGTATTAAATAAACCCAGCCCTCCAGAAGTGGTAAAAAGTTACCTTGGTCTTATTCGAGAGATGAACCCCCAAGGCTTTGATGCAGAAAAACTACGTCATTATCCAGGCTCGCCCTGGGTGTCGCAGTGCTTAATGCGTAAGCAAGATCGCAGCGAGCTATTTGAGTTGCATCCTTCGGATAGCCAAATATTACGCAGTAATATGCGCGAGGCTCGCCGAGATGTACGCGGGCGTATTAACATTCACCAGGAAAATGGTTTTCATCAATTGAAAGCGGCGCTGCCGCCGATTGAGAAGCGCGGTTTAATTTTGATTGACCCTCCTTATGAGGTGAAGACCGATTATGAAACCGTCGTAAAAGCGGTGCAACAAGGTTATAAGCGTTTTGCCACAGGCATTTATGCTATCTGGTATCCAGTAGTGCAGCGCAAACGTATCGATTTACTAGAGCAGCAGCTTAAAGACAGCGGTATTAAAAATGTGCTGCAAATAGAAATGAGTGTGCGCCCAGATAGTGAAGAGCTTGGCATGACCGGCTCTGGCATGATTGTGGTGAACCCGCCTTGGCAATTACTTGAGGATTTAAAATCTGCACTGCCTTGGCTGCTCGACTGTCTAGGCTTAGACAAAGGTGCTAGCTGGCGCATCAATACATTGGTGGATGAATAATGCGGATATGCCCCGATAGCGGTTTGGTTGACGGCGTAGAATACATTGCCTCACCCAATTTCGATGAGCGTGAAGGTGATGAGATAAACTTGGCAGTTGTACACAATATTAGCTTGCCGCCAGATAAGTTTGGCGGGCTGGGTATACAGCAGTTATTTACTAACTGCCTGGACCCCAATGAGCATCCTTAC
Source organism: uncultured Gammaproteobacteria bacterium (assembly GCA_964495705.1). Taxonomy (GTDB): domain Bacteria; phylum Pseudomonadota; class Gammaproteobacteria; order HTCC5015; family HTCC5015; genus CAZBWS01. Next base: position 8,713 of record CAZBWS010000057.1, on the reverse strand, counting down.
TACCAAAAAATTCACCAGCTGCGAGTATCATCCCATATATTAATACGCCGGGACGGCTGCTTGATTCAGTTTGTTCCCTTTCATAAAAGGGCTTGGCATGCAGGTGTATCTAGCTTTGATGGGCGCGAGAAATGTAATGAGTATTCTGTGGGCATAGAGCTGGAGGGCTGTGACACTCAGGCCTTTGAGCCTGAACAATACGAAAGTTTAGCGGAGCTGTTAAAAGCCCTGTTTGTAGCCTATCCGCATATTAATGCCGAGCGCGTAACTGGGCATAGCGATATAGCGCCAGGGCGTAAAACTGATCCTGGGCCGTGTTTTGATTGGGATGAATTATTTAATCAGCTCAGCCAGTAGCGCTTAAAAAATCTTAGCCCAGCTATTCTGACTGATGATGGCGTCGGGGTTGTGCTTTTTAAATGCAGACTCCATGCGAACCATTAGATCGTGGGCGTTCGGCGGCTTATAGAGGTATTCATCTACCCCAGCAGTAATGGCTTCTTCGATTTTTTTCAGGCTGGCGGCGGCGGTCACCATAATAATAGGCGTCTTGCGGCCGTTTGCATCATCTTTTTTACGCACCATTTCGGTGAGCTTAATGCCGTCTACCTTGGGCATCATATAATCAACTAGCATGATGTCTGCGCGTTCTTTTTCGTGTAGTTTGAGCGCTTCTAATGCATTGCGAGCAATGCGAATATTCTCAATTTTAAGCTTGTGCAGGATGATCTTGAGGCTTTCAGCTGAGAACTCTTCATCATCGACAATTAAATAGGACAGCTGCGAAGGCCTAGGCCCCTGATAAGTCGCTGTCTCAACCCCGGGCTTTGCTGGCTCTGTAATTTCTATTTGGGCTGGCGCTTCAATCGTCTCTTTGCTGCCCTCCCTTTGGCGTTTTTCCTGCTCTTCTAGTTCCGCAAGAATTTGCTTGGCACGATGCTGTGTGTCGATGTACTCAATGCAGTTGATGATTTTGTCGCCTTTGGCGCCTTTATAGAGGTAGTGATCAGCGCCACTAAGCATAGCGTCACGCAGAGCGCTTTCAGATTCGTCTGCGGTGAGTAAGATAATATAACTGTGGCGCCCCGCAGCCTTGTCTTTAGCGCGAATCTTACGGATGAGCTGGGGGCCGTCGACTTTAGGCATCATCTTATCAACGAGGATGACTTCAGGTTTGTGCTTTTCCACTGCCACCAAGGCTTTTAGGGCATTTTCAGCCATTACAACATTTTTTACGCCACATTTTTGCATGGCAATGCGAATGGTCTCGCGAGAGAATTGCATATCATCAACGATGAGTATGGTGAATTTTTCTAGGTCCATGATGCTTGAGTAGCGCTATTATCTTAGTTATATAGCTTAAGTATACGACCTTTGCGCACACATGTTGAGCATAAATTTCTAGTGTTCTATCAGCGGCCACAAAATAGCGCTAAACGACGGTCTGGGTTCTGATCATCCCAGCGATTAATAATTTTGCAGAACAATTTGGCTGTTTGTTGAGCATCATAAACCGCCGAGTGAGCCTCGTCATTGTTCCACTCAATACCAGCAGCTTCGCAAGCTTTGGCAAGCACCGTTTGGCCGTAGGCCATACCTGCTAGGCTGACCGTGTCAAAATTACTGAAGGGGTGAAAAGGGTTGCGCTTGTAATTGGTGCGGGCAATGGCGGCATTTAAGAAGTTTAGGTCAAAAAAGGCGTTGTGGCCGACCAGTATGGACTTAGTGCAATCGTGCCCCTTCATAACGGTACGGATGGGTTGTAGCAGTTTATCTAAGGCAGCTTTCTCTGGGATCGCACCGCGTAGGGGGTTGTAGGGGTCAATGCCTGTGATCTCTAAAGAAGCGGGTTCCATATTGGCGCCTGGGAAGGGTTCTACATGGGTGCTGACTGTTTCGCCGACACGCAAGCGGCCTTGGTTATCCATATCGATAAATACAGCTGCAATTTCCAGCATGGCGTCGGTTTGAGCGTTAAATCCCCCCGTTTCAATATCAATCACCACAGGCATATAGCTGCGGAAACGGTGGGACATGGGGCTTTTCATGGTCATATTTACGCTAGCTTCCAACTGATGAGTTCGCCTGCACGCAGGGGGACGAGTGTCTCTTCACCAAAGGCAAAGCTATCGGGTGCTTGCCAGTCTTGCTTAATTAAGGTGATTTTGTCTGTATTGACAGGTAAGTCGTAGAAGGCGGGCCCGTTTAGGCTGGCAAAGGCTTCTAACTTATCCAGTGCGCCTGCTTGTTCAAATATTTCAGCGTAGAACTCGATGCCTGCAAAGGAGCTATATATGCCAGCACATCCGCAATCACTTTCCTTTGCGCCTTTGGGGTGTGGTGCGCTATCTGTACCTAAGAAAAAACGTGGGTTGCCACTGGTGGCCGCAGCGACGAGTGCTTGGCGATGTGATTCACGTTTGAGTACAGGCAGGCAATAGTGGTGCGGGCGCAGACCTCCATCAAAAATAGCATTACGGTTCATCATGAGGTGTTGCACGGTCATTGTCGCAGCAATATTGTCACCCGCTTGAGCGACGAACTCTGCAGCTTGGGCGGTAGTGATATGTTCAAATACAACCTTTAAGTTAGGGAAGCGTTCAACCGTCGGTTTAAGCACACGCTCGATAAATACGGCTTCACGATCAAATACGTCAATATCTGCGTCGGTTACTTCACCGTGTACCAATAAGGGCATGCCGACGTCTTGCATAGCCGTTAGCACCTTGTCCAGGTTGCGAATGTCTGTCACACCTGAGTCTGAATTGGTCGTCGCTCCTGCGGGGTAGAGTTTGACGGCTTTAACAATGCCCGATGCGGCAGCGGTATAAATCTCTTCTGCCAGCATGGCGTCGCGGGCATAGAGCACCATTAAGGGTTCAAAATTTTCATTACCTGAAGCGGCTTTGATTCGCTTATAGTATTTTTGCGCATCCGCAGTACTGCAACAGGGGGGCTGTAAATTGGGCATGATAATAGCGCGGCCAAAGCGCTCGGCGCTGTGGGGTACAATATCGTTTAAAACAACGCCGTCGCGTACATGTAAGTGCCAGTCGTCTGGGCGAGTAATCGTTAATTCTTTCATGGGGCGGATTATCCCCGATGTCACCAATCTTTAATAGTTAAAACTGGTGTTTTGGGAGAGCTAGGTTTAGATTGTCTGAGTTTAAGCGGTTTGGTTGCATATGCGAGCTACACTTTTTCTTTTGTTAATTTCTTTCAAGGCTTTTGCTGCGCATGATGAGCCGGTATACATCTGTGTACAAGAAGGGCTGCGCTGGGCCCCTTATTCTTTTCAAGAATCTAATCAACAAGAAGAGTTGAAGGGCGGAAGTATTGATGTGATTGACGCTGTTTTTGATGATTTAAACATGCAGTATCAATTGCGCCCTTTGCCCTGGGGACGTGTATTGAATGAGCTGCGCAGTGAGTCGGGTTGTGAGGTCGCCTGGGATATGTCAAAAAACACCAAGCGCAAAGTCGATATACTATTTAGCGAAGCATTGTACGAAATTCATGTAGGCGCTTTTTATTCTAAGGCACATAACCCAAATATGAAGACACTGCGTGGGGCTCTTGGTTTATTGGATTATAAAGTGTGTGGCATTCGTGGTTATAACTACGCTCCTATCGAAGACTTGATAACTATCTATACCTCGCGTCGCCAGCAAGCCTTAGAATTGTTGGCTAGAGGGCGTTGCGATATATTTGTCGGTGCCTATGAGCCCGTGTTCCATGGCGAGCGTTTGGGTTACTTGAATGTTGATAAGCAGATTGAGTTTGTGCATGGCGCGGCTTTTGATCGCGCTATGTATGTGGGGGTGAGTCGACACTCATCAAGGGCTAATTCTCTATTACAACAGATAAACCAATCACTTAAAAAATTGAAGTCAACGGGAAAATTTCAGCAGATTATGTCGCAGCATTTAGGCATACATGATGGGGCGTTTTATAATCGGTAAGAATACTGGAAATTAGTTACAATAATCAAAATTTCTGAGTCATAAATTATGCATATTCATATTATTGGTATCTGCGGCACCTTTATGGGCGGTATTGCTCAGCTGGCCAAAGCGGCAGGTCACCAAGTTTCTGGCTGCGATGCCAATGTCTATCCGCCCATGAGTACTTTGCTCGAAAGCGCGGGTATAGAGTTGATGCAAGGTTTTAAGCCTGAACATCTTGATCCTGTCCCTGATGTGATTGTGGTGGGTAATGTTATGTCACGTGGCAACCCGATGATTGAATACGTGCTCAATAAAAATTTAGCTTACAGCTCTGGCCCTCAATGGTTAGCTGAGCATGTATTAAAAAATAAATGGGTACTAGCCTGTTCGGGAACCCATGGTAAAACCTCGACTAGTTCCATGTTAGCCTGGATATTGGAGTACGCGAATATGGCTCCAGGCTTTCTCATTGGTGGCGTGCCAGAGAACTTTGGTGTATCGGCACGGTTGGGCGATACGCCATTTTTTGTGGTGGAAGCGGATGAGTATGATACTGCATTTTTTGATAAGCGCTCCAAATTTGTACACTACCGCCCCCGTACGCTAATCATTAATAATCTAGAGTACGATCATGCGGATATCTTTCCAGATATCGAGTCGATTCAACGTCAGTTTCATCATTTAGTTCGTTGTATTCCCAGTGATGGTTTAATTGTTGCGCCACAAAATGTGACTTATATCGATCAAACCTTAGAGCAGGGGTGCTGGACTCCTGTGCAGACGGTAAATGGTGATTGGGCGGCCTCGAATATCAGTGAAGATGGTTGTGCCTTTGATGTTTTTTTCAAGGGTGAGCTGCAGGGGCGACTGGCTTGGGATTTGATGGGGCAACATAATGTGGAAAATGCTTTGGCCGTTATTGCTGCTGCTCGTCATGTGGGTGTGACAGCGGCTATTGCTATTGATGCTTTGGCTGAGTTTAAAAATGTGAAGCGGCGTATGGAAATCAAAGGGGTGGTTAACAATATTACTGTGTATGACGATTTCGCCCACCACCCCACAGCCATAGAAACTACCGTGAAAGGCCTAAGAGCCAAGGTAGGGAATGCCCGTATAGTCGCCATTTTAGAGCCGCGATCAAATAGTATGAAGATGGGGGCGCATAAGGATGGTGTGCTACCTGCTTTGCAAGAAGCTGATGATGTTTGGTTATTCTTACCAGAAGAAGTTGATTGGGAGGTGGAGAGTGATTGGGTGAATGTTCACCACGATTTAAAGTCATTACCTCGGGACGTGACAAAAACCTTACAGCCTGGAGACCATGTGTTGATAATGAGTAATGGGGGCTTTGGGGGAATTCATGCTAGTATTTTATCCAATTTAGCTGGCTAATAAATAACTGGACGCAATATGAGCCTCAATCAACAGGCCTTGGCTTTTCAAAAGCCTGACTTCATTTCTAAATACGAGCTTAAGGAAGAGTTGGGCCGAGGTGCCTGCGGTATTGTCTATAAAGGCTTTGACCCCTTTGTGCAGCGTGAAGTGGCGGTTAAAATCGCAAAAAGTGATACCCGTTTAAGCGCGGAAAAAACGCGACAGAGTCAGCGCGATTTTTTCACCGAAGCCCATGCTGCGGGTAAGTTGCAGCATCCACATATCGTTGCTTTATTCGATGCAGGGGTTGAGAATGACTTAAGCTATATTGTTATGGAATATATTGATGGGGATACTCTACTAGAGTCTTGTCGCAGTAAGGGCCCCCGTCTGCCTATTAGCAAGATCGTGGATGTGATTTTCAAGTCTGCTAAAGCGCTTGCCTATTCTCATTCACAGGGTGTGCTACACCGTGATATTAAGCCTAGTAATATCATGATGAATTCAGCGGGTGATGCTCGCATTATGGACTTCTCAATTGCTGAGATTACACACAATTTAAGCTATACACCCGATCAAGTGATGGGCTCACCCGCGTATATGTCGCCAGAGCAAGTGCGTAAAGAAACCTTGGGTGCGGCGAGTGATTTATATTCATTGGGCGCGGTTATGTTTCAGCTGTTAACCGGGCAAGCGCCATTTCCTTCCAAGGATGTACAAGAGGTGTTTAAAGCTATCTTGCATACCCCGGCACCGCGTATCGACCTTATTAACCCTAAAATTCCTAAGCCCTTGGCAGATGTGGTGGCAAAGTGCTTAGAGAAAAACGTCTTTGATCGCTATGCGGATTGTAATGAGTTGGCGGCGGTGTTAACCAAAGTATTCGATCAGTTGCGTTACACTGAGGAACAGGTGGCTAGGCGAGTACAGCAGGATGCTCTTAAAAATCTGAGCTTTTTTGATGGATTCACTAGGTTACAAGTTGACGAGGTTATGCATGCCAGCACGATTATCTCCTTTGCCAATGGAGAGACGATGATCAAGGAAGGCGATATAGATAATACCTTTTATATTATCGCCAAGGGAGCTGCAGAGGTGCGTAAGGCGGGTAATAAAATCGAGGGTCTACGTGAAGGTGACTGCTTTGGGGAAATTGGTTTTCTGATGGAAACCAAGCGTACAGCGTCTGTTGTGGCTGTAACAGATGTATTGGTGCTGAAAGTGAATGCTACATTAATGGAAAGTGTTTCGGAGCAATGTCAGTTGCGCTATTACAAAGCGTTTACGGAAACATTGATCTATCGCTTATCGCTCACCAGTGCGAGGTTGTCAGCACGTGGCTAATAAGGGTAAGCAGAAAACGATTGCACTGGCTATGACAGGGGCTTCCGGTGCTCAATATGGTATTCGCTTATTAGAAGTGCTACTTAAGCAAGGGCATAGAGTGTATTTGATGTTGTCCAAGCCCGCCCAGGTAGTCATTGGTATGGATACAGACTTGCAATTGCCAAGTAGGCCAAAAGAGATACAGCGCTTTTTTGAGGAACGCTTTGATACCATCGAAGGTCAGTTGTTTGTGTTTGACAAGGAAGAGTGGACAGCTCCTATAGCTAGTGGCACGGGGGCGGCTGATGCCATGGTTATTTGTCCTTGTACTTCGGGTACCTTGGGTGCGATTGCAGCGGGTATTAGTAATAATTTAATCCACCGCGCAGCGGATGTTGCCCTGAAAGAGCGAAAGCCGTTACTAATAGTGCTACGTGAAACACCGTACTCTTTAATCCACCTAGAAAACATGCTGAAACTAACTCAGGCTGGAGCAACAATAATGCCTTCTAATCCTGGCTTTTATACCCACCCCAAAACCTTAGAAGATATTTTTGATTTTATGGTGGGAAAAATTTTGGACCAGTTGAACTTAGATCACGACTTAGTTCCTAACTGGGGCGAAGATAATTTATAGTATGCAGCAGGTCATCTATGAACGATAAAATCATCAAAACTGAAGCAGAGTGGAAAGCCCAGCTTAACGAAGAGCAGTTTAATGTTGCCCGCAGAAAGGGTACTGAGCGCGCATTTACGGGAGAGTACTGGGATAATCATGCAGATGGCATTTATAACTGTGTATGTTGTGGTGCGCGATTATTTGATGCGCAAACAAAATTTGATTCAGGCACAGGTTGGCCGAGTTTTTATCAGCCCGTGGTGCCAGAGAGCATAGGTGAGCTGGCCGATAATAGCTTGTTTACGCGCAGAACTGAGGTGGTTTGCAATCGATGTGACGCACATCTAGGACATGTTTTTCCTGATGGGCCAAACCCAACAGGGTTACGCTACTGTATTAACTCTGCGGCTTTATATTTCGAGAAAAAATAGTCCTTTTGCTAAGCTAGCGATTTAGCAGCATACTAAGGCTATGACACTAATAGCGATTACCCTAGCCTTAATTATCGAACGCCTAATTGGCAGCGCACATCTAATACACAACTTTTCTTGGCTGCATCACTGGGCCAAGTTTTTAGAAAAGCGCCTTCCTAAAAATACACCAGCTGCATTGGTTTTTACTACAGTTGTCCTGCCTCTATTACTATTAATTTACTTGCTGGAATTATACTTCGGCGCTTATCTTTGGGGGTTGTCTGGTTTTATCTTACACGTATTGGTTTTGTCTGCATGTTTGGGGCCGCGACTGTTAGACCAAGACATAGATGAATACAGTCGTGCGCGTGAAAAAAATGATAGAGAAAAATTGATTGAAGCAGTAAAAAATATTACTGGAAAAGCTGTTCCAAGCAGCTTTAATGCGGAAGTTAGAGAAGTAGCACAAGGCATTTTTTATCAAGCAAATATACGTTGGTATGCGGTGATATTTTGGTTCTTAGCCTTAGGGCCCATGGGTGCTGCTGCTTATCGTTTAACTATATTGTTACGTAAAGATGAGTATGCTGCGGGAGATTTTTCCAGAAAAGTATATGGCCTGTTAGGGTGGGTTCCTGCACGTATAAGTGCACTATACTTTGGCTTTATGGGTAGCTTAGATGAGGCTTGGCAAGCCTTTCAAAACTCACGTAAAAGCCATCTAAGCTGGGCTGAGAGTAATCAGTTGGTTCTCAGTCATACAGGTTGTGCCGCGATCAATATGGAAATGAGTGAGGCTCAGGAGAGCGCTCAAGAGTTGACTTGCCCGGAAGCCATAAAGTGGGTTTCTAGGGCGAAGGGGCTTTGTCTTAAGGTATTAGTGCTATGGATGGCGACAGTGGCAGTTTTTACACTGTTTGGGTGGATGGTTTAGTTATAAAAAAGCCCGCTTTAAGCGGGCTTTTTGAATTACTCTTTTTCTAGTACTTTTAAACCCAAAGATGCTTCGCTCTGAGCTATCGCAAATAAGCGAT
>CAZBWS010000056.1:10658-16213 GCA_964495705.1 uncultured Gammaproteobacteria bacterium | reverse complement strand
CCCCCAAGCTCAAATTAGCTACTTTAATATCGCCGAGCTTTATTACACCTTGTACCGATCCATCCGAAGTATTTGAACCACTACCAAAACCGCTGCCTGATCTTGGCCCATCGCCTGTAGAATTAGGCGCAAATGCTTCAAAAGAATTATTTACCGTATCGAAGCTTCGACTGTTAGCATAATCGATACTCAATTCGTCAATGCTTAAATTAACATTACCCGCAAAAGAGACCCCATTAGTAGCATCAGCAAAGACTCTTAACTCTGTACCTGGCGCTCTAATATTTTTAGCTTGTATCCAGACAGGGTCTGCGAAAATCGAATTACTCTCGGCTGTACTAAGAGTGCCTGAATTATCCTGATCAAAACCCTGTCCAAAAGCCACTAAACGGAAATTGACATCAATACCGGTTGTCCAGCCGCTATAATCGAAAGAAAAATTACCGCCTGAGCCTGCTTCAGAGGGACCAGTAGCATCACCCGGAAGCTTTAATTCAATAAAAGTTGAGCCTTGATCGGTAAGTACATCTAATGTAATTGGGTCCGAAGATGTGCCAATGCTGATTCCGTTACAACTACCCAAGCTAGGCAATGCACCAGCATTAAACGAATCGCAAGATGCACCGTTACCACTACCGACTACAGAAACATTATCAATGGTGCCTCCATCTGCAGCAATATCCGTATCAAAAGACAGCTGTAAATTGGCATCGGTGTCACCAACAATCTTAATCCCGTCTAATACTATCCCAACTTGACCAGACACCTGCTCTAAGTCTTCATCATCCATAGGCTGCAACTGTGCTGTGCACACTGAAAAGTGCAGCAGTAAGGTTGTTGATATGATGATTCGAGAGGTCATTTATGCCTATTTTCTATAGTTGTATAAGTCAGACATTAAATCATTCTATTTAATGTCATGTCAACGCTTAGGCTGTGAGCGACCACTCAAAGACATTGATAAACCGCTGAAAGGCTTGAAAAACAGGCATTTACTCACTTATAAGGCCAAAATCGCTCACTAGGCTACCATTTAGAATATTGATCCTCTACAAAACCGTATTGTTTGGTCAGTTCTAGTTCACCCATACGCCCTTCAAAATAGCCAAAAAACTGCTTAAAGTTACTCGCAGCAATCAACAAATTTTGCCTTTCCTCATGAAAGCCTTCAGGGGTAAAGCGCAGGTCTATTTGTCCATCATGGGAGGTAATACGCCACTGACTGGCGGCATCGTCTCGGTCGTATTCAAATTGGACCGTATCGACTTTGACCAAACGCCCGTCTATCCAGTAACAGTTTTCTGTAAAGCTCGTTTCATTTACACCACAGGAGAGGTTCAAGCCGATGCGCTTACCATCCAGTTCACCACTAAAACAGGCCCACTCCCAGAAAGTTTCGCGGCGCATATAGCCCGCACTCCAGTCGTGATGAGCGTAGGCATTGATCGCCTGCATATCATACTCTTGGCCTTCGAATTGGCACTTAACACTGCCACGGCAACGTACGCCTGCCACCTTCTGTGCATAGACCCAGCCATTCGTACCGGTTTTGGTCGTAATACACATAGGGTCGAAGTCCGGCTCGGCCTCAGAAAACATCACGTCCACTTCCAGTTCGCCGGGCAAGTGGATGACTAGGCGCTTTTCACGGGGGTTAGCTTGGTTGATAAATTCGATGCGCTTTTTACCGCGCTTGAAGTAGCTCACACCCTCCCCAGGAGTATTGACGGTTTGCGTTCCCCACCAGCCAATATCCTTAAAATTCCATTCTTTGAGCTGCTTTGTCTCAACGTTATAAACATAGCAAAACACCACACCGCCATATTTCATATCGACTTGGGCGCAGCCAAAAATCAGAGTTTCGCTAATCACACCAAAATACTGAAAGTGGTTATAACCCAGCTTCTTGCCTAAAGCCCCGACCTTTTCATTCATCGGGTTACGCAAATCAAAGTCTTGGTAGTTTATTTCACCCCAAGGCTTATCAACGATACCGAAATGCGGCTTGCCGTTAGGTTGGATGAGTTTACTCATAACTTAGTGCCCAATGATGTTGTAGGAGCCCTTTGCAAGGGCGATTACTTGATGGTTTCGCCCTTACAAAGGGCTCCTACGTTTCACTATAGTTTAGCGCGAGCGCGCTCCACCGCCGCCACAACCTGCTTCGGCGCCGTACCACCAATATGGTCACGGGCCGCAACAGAGCCTTCCAAGGTCAGCACATCAAATACATCTGCATTGATCGCAGCTGAGAATTTTTGCAATTCTTCTAGGGGCATTTCAGACAAATCACAGCTACGCTCTTCACACCAGGCGACCGCACTTCCCACCACTTCATGGGCATCACGGAAAGCGACGCCATTGCGCACCAAATAGTCCGCCAAGTCAGTCGCCGTTGAGAAGCCCTGCTTGGCCGCTTGATACATCTGCTCTTTCTTGGCTTTGATACTAGGCACCATATCCGCATAGGCGCGCAATGAACCGCGCACAGTGTCAATCGTATCGAACAAGGGCTCTTTGTCTTCTTGGTTGTCCTTGTTATAGGCCAAGGGCTGGGACTTCATTAAAGTCAGTAAAGAGACCAGGTCACCATTCACACGGCCGACTTTGCCGCGCACCAGCTCGGGCACATCGGGATTCTTCTTTTGCGGCATAATTGAAGAACCCGTGCAGAAACGGTCAGGCAAGTTGATAAAGTTAAACTGCGCCGATGTCCACAATACTAACTCTTCCGACCAGCGTGATAAATGCGTCATCAACAACGCAGAAGCGGCACAGAATTCAATGGCAAAATCGCGATCAGACACCGCATCCAGTGAGTTTTCTGCTACCGAGTCAAAACCCAGTAGCTCAGCAACATAAGGGCGATCAATGGGATAAGTCGTTCCCGCCAGCGCAGCAGCACCTAAGGGCAGTACATTGACGCGCTTGCGACAGTCTTCTAAACGCGCCTTGTCGCGGCTGATCATTTCAAACCATGCCAAGAGGTGGTGACCAAACGTTACAGGCTGGGCCACCTGTAAATGGGTAAAGCCGGGCATAATCGTATCGGCATTTTCTTCAGCTAGGCCTAACAAGCCCTGCTGAAGACGGGTGATCTCTGCCAATATCGCGTCAATTTCATCCCGTAGGTACAAGCGAATATCCGTGGCCACCTGGTCGTTGCGCGAACGACCCGTATGTAATTTCTTACCCGCAATGCCGATTTTATCCGTCAGGCGCGCTTCGATGTTCATATGCACGTCTTCTAGCGTAATCGACCACTCAATTTCACCTCGGGCAATTTCAGCTTCAATTTCATCCAAGCCCTGCAAAATGCTGTTTAGCTCGTCTTCTGTCAAAACACCCACTTTGGTCAACATCTTAGCGTGAGCCCGTGAGCCCGCAATATCATGGGCGTATAGGCGCTGGTCAAACTGAATACTAGCAGTGAAAGCCTCTACAAAGGCATCGGTAGGCTCGTTAAAGCGGCCACCCCAAGGTTTGTATTCTTCATCTTGCTGTAGGCTTTTGTCGGTCATAGTTCACTCGTTATGCGGATATGCTAATTAAGCGGGCAATTATAGCTTGTTTAATCAACGATATAATGCAAAATCGAAGCGTGGATAATAATAAAACTACTGAAAACTCGATCAGCGCAGAATTGCTGCCCGACTTCTGCACTAATCAAACTGTTCTCACCGCTATGCTTATCGGTGAATTACTGGCTATTGTACTGACGGCTAGTACTGGGCACTGGGACTTAAACTCCATTACCTACCTCGCTTATGCGTCCTTGTTTATTCAATGGATAACCCTGACCGACATTGCTGTTCTATGTTGGGGCAAGCGCTTTTTTGCTCGCCTAACACCCGTCAAGATGATGGTGTCTGTGTATATTTCTCTACAGTTGGTCACTCTACTCATCTCTGAAATTGGCTATCAAGTTGTCATGTACACCAAGCTTCAAGTCAGCGCAGAGTCGCTTTTTCACCTACGCCTAATCATCACCAACTTAATTATAAGCAGCATTATTACCGCCGTCGCCATGCGCTATTTTTATTTACAGCACCAGAGTGTGCAGCGCTTAAATGCACAGACTCAATCTAAAATAGAGGCTTTGCAAGCACGTATACGCCCTCATTTTCTGTTCAACAGCATGAACACCATTGCCAACTTAATTCACGTAGACCCGGATAAAGCCGAAGACGCGGTACTGGATTTATCGGAGCTCTTTCGCTCCTCCCTGGGTAAACATGACTTTGTTAGCCTGCGCGAAGAAATCCAAATCACTCAGCGCTATATCAATATCGAATCTCTTCGCCTAGGCGAACGCTTAAAAGTCATGTGGAAAGTGCCACGCATTTTACCCAGCCTGCAAATGCCCGCCTTAATGCTGCAACCCTTAGTTGAAAACGCCATCTACCATGGCATCGAACCCATCCATGAAGGCGGTGTCATAGATGTTGCTATCGATGTTGAAGAAGACCAGCTGCGCATTAGTATTAATAACCCTGTGCCACAACATGTGCAAGAAGGGCGGCGTAAAGGCAACCAAATTGCCCTCACCAATATCCAACAACGCCTAGCCCTAAGCTATGGCGAGAACAGCAGTATGCAAATAAACCATACTGATAAACAGCACGCCGTTGTGCTCCTCATTCCTCTAGACCAACAAGAAGATAACCATGAAAGTATTAATCGTTGATGATGAAGCCCCTGCTCGCGAGCGCTTGAAACGCCTCATTCAAGACATAGACGGCTATGAAATTTCTGGGGAAGCGGCCAACGGCATGGAAGCGGTACAAATTTTTAACCGCACTCAGCCTGAAATTGTCTTATTAGATATCCGTATGCCCGTGATGGATGGCATTGAAGCCGCGCAACATTTATCCAACCATGATACCCCGCCCGCGGTGATTTTTACTACAGCCTATGGCGACCATGCGCTGCAAGCATTTGAAACCCATGCAGTTGGCTACTTGCTCAAACCCATTCGTCGCGAGCGCCTAGCAGACGCCCTAAAGGCGACGCAACGCACAACCCGCGCTCAGGCAGGCAATATTGCCGAAGACACCAAGTCCGAAGGTCGCAGCCATATTTGCGTGCGCCAACGCGGCAACCTAGAATTGATAGCAATAGAAGACATTCATTTCTTCTACGCTGAACATAAATACGTCACCCTCAAGCACCGCGAGGGAGAAGTCTTAATCGAAGAGTCTTTGGTCTCACTCGAGAAAGAATTTGGTAATCGCTTCCTGCGCATCCACCGTAACTGCCTCGTGTCTGCAGACCAGCTGCACGGATTGGATAAATTACCCGACGGCACTCACCGCGTGCAATTAACCGATGTCGAGGATAGCTTGGAGGTTAGCCGCAGACACTTGTCGACGGTGAGAAAGATTTTGCGAGGAAAAATTTAAGGTCAAATGCGGATAGGCTAAGCAAGGCCTATTGCTGACCTATCCGCATTAATTATTTTTTACCCCTTCCAAAACCGACATATCCATCACCGTACAGCGCCAGCCCCATTCTTCTTGCTTCTGTATAAACGCCGCTAGTTTGGCTTCACAAAA
>CAZBWS010000056.1:0-10558 GCA_964495705.1 uncultured Gammaproteobacteria bacterium | reverse complement strand
CGCTTGTGCATTCAGTTCTAGCATTCTAAACAACACCGGGTAAAATTCCCCCATGACTCAAATAATAGACACAACCGTTCGCATTGCCACCCGCCAAAGCCCCCTTGCCCTATGGCAAGCAGAGGATGTTGCCAAGCGCTTGCGCGATGCACACCCCGGGTTGCAAGTAGAGCTGGTCAAGATGGTGACCCGGGGGGACAAGATCCTAGACAGCCCACTGGCCAAAATAGGTGGTAAAGGCTTATTTGTGAAGGAGCTAGAGGCGGGCATGCTGGAGGGCAGCGCCGATATTGCAGTGCACTCTATGAAAGATGTGCCGATGGAGTTTCCTGAAGGCTTAAAATTATCGAGTATCCTACAGCGTGAAGAGCCTACGGATGCCTTTGTCAGCAATCAATTTTCTGCTTTAAGCGAAATGCCAGCTGGTAGTATTGTAGGCACCTCTAGCCTACGCCGCCAATGCCAGATTCAGGCGCGCTTCCCCGAGTTGAAGATTAATTTCTTACGCGGCAACGTCAATACTCGCCTACGCAAATTGGACGAAGGCGAATACGACGCCATTATTTTAGCGACCGCAGGCTTGGTACGTCTGGGCTTTGAAGACCGCATCACCGCGCGAATTAGCCCAGAGGATTCTCTTCCCGCTGCAGGTCAGGGTGCCGTAGGTATTGAGTGTCGTAGTAATGATCCAAAGATAGATACCCTGCTCGCCCCTCTTAACGATGCGGATACCGCCACCCGTGTAAGCGCCGAGCGCGCTATGAACACTCGTCTCAACGGCGGCTGCCAGGTGCCAATTGCAGGCTACTCTATATTAGAAGGTGAACAGTTGTGGATTCGCGGCCTTGTTGGACAACCGGACGGCAGCGCTATCATCAGCGCCGAAGCTCGTGGCCACCGCGATAGTGCAGAACAACTTGGCATTCAAGTCGCCGAAGACTTACTCGCCCAAGGTGCAGACAGTATCCTGGCGAGCATAGGCATTGAACATTAAGGCAGCGCCAGCATTAAACGGGCTGCGGGTACTCGTTACCCGCGCTAGTAGTCAGGCTATGCCCTTGTGCCAACTGATTAATTCATCTGGCGGTACAGCAATGCACTACCCCATGCTGGAATTAGAAGCCACACCTGATGACTCGAGTATCGCTAGTACTAATGCTCAGCTTGCCAGTTACGATAAAATCATCTTTATCAGTGCGAATGCCGTGAAGTTTGGCTTTGAAGTATTGGATCGCAACTTACTCAATACACAACACTCGCAACTGGCCTGTGTGGGCGAACAAACAGCAAGCAGCTTGGGTAAACTAGGCTATGTAGACATACTGCGCCCCGAACGAGATTTCAGTTCCGAAGGTCTTTTAAGACTATCCGCATTCCAATCCGTTGAAAAGCAACGCATCTTAATTGTACGTGGCAAGGGCGGGCGTGAGCTACTTAAACAAATACTGGAACAGCGCGGCGCTAAGGTAGATTATTTAGAGTGCTATCAACGCTTACTTCCCAGTATTGATTATCAGCCTTTATGTGCATATATTCAGGGTCAGTCTATTGACGTGATAAGCTGTAGCAGTAATCAGGCGCTGGATAATTTGCTTACTGTAGTCAAAGAACCGGTGCTTTTTGATATTGCCTTTTTGCCAATCAGTGCAAACATGGCGACTAAAGCCAAGCAGCTTGGTTTTAAATACATCATAAATACTGCCAACAATGCGAGCGATGAGGCTATACTTGAGTCGCTATGCCAATTCCAAACATCTAAAACAACTATCATTGGGAAAAACAATGAGCGATAAGCAAATCGATAAGCCTAAATCCCCTGTAGCAACTGACACGCAGGCCAATACAAAGCCGAGTAAACCTGCGGCTAAGCCCGCTAAAAAGCCCGCCAAAGCCCCAGGCACGGGCATGGCCAAATTTTTAGCTTTGCTTGCCATTCTTATTGCCTTGGCTGCTAGTGCTTTTGGCTACCAGCAACTGCGCTTACTACAGCAACAACTTGCCGATCAACAGTCAAATAGTAACTCGGCACTGCCATCTGGTAAGCAATTTGATACCTTCAAGCAAAATATGGCTAAACGACTAGATAGCTTCAAGGACCAGCAACACTTATTGCAAGGCAAGGTCACAACGCTAGAAGGCGTCATTAGTACCGCTGCCGATGAAGCTAATCGCGACCAGCGCGGCTGGGTTTTAGCCGAAGCCGAGTACTTAATGAACATGGCTAATTCTCGCTTGCGCTTACTACGTGATGTGAAGTCAGCAATTGAAGCGCTTAAAGGTGCGGACCAGCGTATTGCCTCTTTGGCTGATCCAGCCTTATTCCCAGTGCAAGAAGCCCTTGCGGAAGAAATCAGTAACTTACAAACCATAGGTATTATGGACAGCAATAGCGTTGCCCTTAAATTGATCAACCTTGGTAAGCTAGTGAGAAAAATGCCTCCTGCCAAGGTTGTCTTAGGCTCCGATGCCGCACCTAAAGCAGAAGATGAAAACCCTGTGCTCGCGTCCTTGCTAGATATCATTGGCGCACAAAAAAACCAACGCCCCTTTAATGGCAAACCCACACAGGTTGATATATTAAGCATAGATCAGTTGATCCAATTAGATTTAAATGCAGCTCGTCATGCTGTGCTGCGCTTTGATGCAAAAGCCTATACCTCCCACTTAGATTCGGCTTTGAATATTTTGAAAAACCACTATGACCAAGATAATCAACAAGTAGAATTGGTGAAAGAAGAGCTACTCGCCATTAGTGCACGCAAGGTTTTTCCTACGCTTCCCGATATCAGCCAATCCTCTAGCTTGCTAAATACTAGCCGTAATCGCTATACACCCGCTAACACAGCTGATAGTGCTGTTGCTCCCGCACAGGAGCAAACACTATGATCACGCTCTTATTGATTATTCTGTTAATGCTGGCAATCGGCATTGGCGCTGCATTGCTAGTGCAATATGACAGTAGCTATGTGTTCATTACTTATGGTCAATGGCAGCTGGAAAATAATATCAGCATACTATTGATGCTGATATTGCTCAGCTACATTGCAATTTGGTTGTCGGTAAAGGTATTACGTAGTGTATGGAAAATGCCAGACAGCCTAGATGCCTATAGCTTTAAGCGTAAGCGAAACTCCGCTACACAACATTTAAATCAAGGCCTTATCGACCTGATTGAATGTCGCTGGGACACCGCTGAAAAAAACTTGTTGAAGGACGTGGACTACAGCGAAACCCCTTTACTGAATTATCTTGGTGCCGCCCGAGCGGCCTCACAGCAAAATAAATTTGATGCTCGCGATCAACACTTAAAAGCGGCCCATATAAATGGTGAAAAGGCCGATGTTGCCATATTACTCACCCAGGCTGACCTACAGCTTAATCATTTACAGACGGAGCAAGCGCTAGCCACCTTGAGCCGTTTACGTGAAATAGCGCCACGCCATGGCTATGTATTAAAACTGCTTTCGCGCCTACATCATCAATTGCGCGAATGGGACAAATTGGCAGAAATATTGCCCGCGCTACGCAAGAGTAAAGTATTAACCGCGGAGCAATTAGAAAGCCTCGAACTGGATACCTATAAGGGCATTTTAGAACAAGCTTCTAAAAACCAGATCGACACCACTCTTGCCGAAGCATGGAGCGCACTACCGAAAGTCTTGCGTAAAGACTCGCGCTTAACTGCCGTTTATATCAGTGCAGTAATCAGCAAAGGTGAAAACAAAGAAGCTGAACAACTGCTGCGCAGCAGTCTTAGCAAGCACTGGGACGAAAACCTGATTGGCCTCTATGGCCAACTACAAATCGAAGATAATAATCACTTATTAGCACAATGTGAAAAGTGGCAATCAACACAGCCAAATAGCCCGGCTTTGGTCTTGGCACTAGCTCGCTTAAATCGTAACGAACGCCTTTGGGGTAAAGCCGAAGAACATTATAAAAAAGTTATTGGGGTTGCACCCAGTGTTGAAGCCTATTACGAACTTGCGGATATGCTGGACGGGCTGGGTAAAGCCGAAGCAGCGAGCAAGCTATATAAAAGCGGCATACAACTTTCTATGACTTAAGCGTATTAAAAAATGCAGCCAAATCACTCTGGCTGCATTTTTTCTGCAACTTTATTACGGTTCTCTAACCATTCTTCAAACAGTTTTTTTGGCATGGGCTTGGCAATAAAGTATCCCTGAACCTCATCACAGCCCAGCGCACAGACTAAGTCCATCATCTGTTTATCCTCCACACCTTCAGCTACCGTTTTCATACCTAGGCGCTTTGCCATATTAATACTGCTTTCCATTATAATGTGGGCAGACTTATCATTCGGCGCTTGCTGTACAAAACACTGGTCAATTTTTAACTCGGTAAATGGCAAGCGGTTCAGTTGCTCTAAGCTGGCATAGCCTGTACCAAAGTCGTCAATAGACAGACCAAGGCCCTTTAGGCAGAGACGTGTCAAAATTTCTATCGGTGCAGATATTTCTTCAAGCACTTGGCTTTCCGTTACCTCTAAGGTCAAGTATTTAGATGCCAAACCCGCTCGCTCTAAATACTCCATCAGCTTTTCTGGTAAGTCGAGACTGTATAGTGACTGGGCAGATAAGTTAATAGAAAGATTCAGCGGCATCGCATTCTTATGCCAAGAACCCAAGGTGTCTATTGCTTGCTGTGCAACAACATGGGTCAAAGCATCAATTAATTTATAACGCTCTGCAGCCTGTATAAATAAAGAAGGCAGCACTAGGCCGTGATTAGGATGATTCCAACGAACCAAGGCTTCAACACCCGTTACTTTTCCCGTACTACAATTAACCTTAGGTTGATAATGAACCTCTAACTCGGCTGCAGTGATCGCCCTACGTATTTCCCACTCCTGCAAACCCGTACTTTGTGTATGGCACAATTTTTCAATTGTCTTGTCTACCTGGCTTAATAGCGTTGTTAACAAAGAAGCATCTAAATGGTGCTTTTCTACATAACCAATAAAACTCAAATTATGAGTTTTAGCCAAACGCTCAACCGCATTAATCACTTTAGCGTCTGCACCGCTAATCACACCCACCGAGCCTTGATAAGCACTATCCGCCAAATGCCGCAAAAATTCGATACCGTCCATATTCGGCATATCTAAATCACAAAGAATGATATCAACCAGCTGAGGTCGGGTTTCAATCAACTTCAGTACTTGGCCTGCATCTTGATGAGTTTGAATATTTCGTAAACCAAGGCCTTCCAACAAACATTCCACTAAATCGAGAACGCAGGGGTCGTCATCGATGACAATAACCTTTAAAGCCGAAATATTCTGTGCCGATAATGCCTTCCCCATACCCACTCCTTATTGGCCAAGTACATGCTCAGCCTTTATAGTCCTGACTGCGCACACAGCGCGCGCAGTATATAAAGATAATAGCAGTAAATTTTATAACCGCTTAAAAATGGCGCCTACAGCAAATTTAAATCGATGAATGTGTGGATTGAAAATCAAAGGCATCGGCAAAAAAACTGTCCGCACCTAGGCCTCTTATCAAAAGCGACTCTCTCAAGGCATCTACCATTGGCGGTGGTCCACAGGCGTAAACTTCATATGCGGATAGCTTCTCAGGAGCTATATTTTCCAATACCGCTGCATGTACCCAACCTCTTTCTCCCATCCACTCATCCTCTGACTTAGCCTCAGAAAGCACTGGAATATAGCTAAAGTTTGAATATTGTTGCAGCCAACCCTGTGCTAACTCATCTAAATAGAGATCCGCCTTAGCCCGTACGCCCCAAAACAATGTCACTGGCCGCTTACTTTCTATATGTATAAGATGCTGTATCAAGCTTTTTATAGGGGCAAAACCCGTGCCTCCTGCAACCATTATGATTGGCTTATCAGATGCCTCATTTAAGCAAAAAGAGCCATGGGGCCCTTCAATACGTAGCAGTGACTTTTCTTGCAACTGCTCAAATACAAAACCCGTGAAGTAGCCCTCAGGCACATGCCTCACATGCAGCTCGATTACTTCATCATCATGGGGGGCGTTAGCCATAGAAAAGCTACGGCGCTGACCATTTTTCAATAGAAAATCGATATACTGCCCCGCCAAAAACGGCATGCGTTGAGTTGCGGGTAAGCGCAGTTTCACACTCATCACATCCTCCGCAAGCTTTTCTAATGCATGCACACGCGCCGGCAATGTTTTGATTTGAATGTCTTTAGCCGCGCCAATTTCCTTGATTTCTATACTCAAATCGGTTTTCGGATGAGCTTGGCAAAATAAAGCCTTATTGCCCTCTTCCCGCGCTAGGGTCATATTCACATAACTGCCCTCTGGGTATTCAACATTGCCCTCCAACAGCTCGCCCATACAAGCCCCGCAAGCCCCATTGCGACAACCATAGGGAAAGGCAAAACCATTTTTTAACGCGGCCTCTAATATCGTTTGTTGTGGCTCACAATCAAAGCTATGCCCACTGGGCTTCAGGTGAATTTTAAAACTCATTGCAGACTATCGCTCTATCCCTATTGGACATGACATAATAAGGCCTCCTATTTTATCAGATAGCTATCCCAATCATGTTAATTATCGGCTGCGGCGACATTGGCCTGCGCATCGCTCAACAAGCAAATCCAGAACGGGAAATTTTTGGTGTTATACGCAGTAAGGAGTCTGCCAACAAATTGAAAAGTGCCCGTATTCATTGCCTACAAATCGATATGGACGAGAAATTCGACTTCCCCCACATAACGCCACAGGCACAGTGGATCTACCTAGCTCCCCCTGATCGAAATGATTTACAAGATAATCGCCTACGCGCATGGCTACAAGCTACACCAGTAGGGCAACACCCCGCGCGGTTTATCTATATCAGTACATCGGGTGTCTACGGTGACCATCAAGGCGGCTGGGTGGATGAAGAAACCCCATTGCAGCCTATTACCGATCGCGCTAAACGCCGAGTAGATGCCGAGCAGCTTTTGCAACAATGGTGTTCCGAGCACAATATCGAGCTATTCATTCTTCGTGTGCCCGGCATTATTGGCGTTGGCCGAAACTCACTCAGCCGCCTACAGTCTGGAGAGCCTATTATTCACCCCGATGATGCGCCCTACACGAATTTGGTAGATGCAGATTACCTCGCCAGAGCCACTTTATTCTTGGCCTCTAAGGCACCAGCGGGAATTTATAATATTTCTGATCGCGCGCCTATTACTGTCACCGAGCGATCGTTAGCACTATGCGAGCAATATAATATCCCCCAGCCTGAATTCATTAACCTAGAGCAAGCCGAAAAACTGTATAGCCCTATGCGGATGAGCTACCTCAAGGAGTCTCGCCGACTCAATACGAATAAGCTTTGGAGTATATTCAAAACATAACATACATTAATGAATGTTTATTGTTTTTAAAGGCCTTCTCGCTACTTTTATACTCTTATCAATTATTCATACCAACTTGCCGGGTCTAAGCGATAAAAGCGTTTAAACTCATCATACAGATCTGTATGTTTTTCTTGTAATTGTCTAGGCTTCTCAAAAAAGGTTTCTGTAACCACAGCAAAAAACTCTTGGGCATTAGTTGCTCCATAGCGATCAATAACACTGCGCCCTCCTGTTGTCTGCAATCGATGAAACTCCTTGCCCAATACATCAGCCCAACTTTTATACTGGGCATCCTCAGTTAAGGGCGGCAAACCATCAACAGCACCATTTTCCTCATCTAATTTATGGGCAAATTCATGAATGACGACATTGTGGCCGTCCTCCTCATTCACCCCCCCCTGTTTCGAGTCTCGCCAAGACAGAACAACAGGGCCGCGCGTCCAAGACTCACCGAGACGGACACTATCACTACCCACACTCACCTCGCCATTAGAGTGGCGCTCTTGCACTCTATAGCTGGCGGGGTACATATAGATTGAGGTAAAACCAGGAAAGTAAGTTGCCCGGCGATTCAACTGCAAAACACAAGCTTGTGCGGCCACCGTCACTCGTATCTCGTCATTGATCTGTAAACCCTCAAAGCCATAAAAGCGCTTTTCTGACAAAAATACCTGCACATGACCCAGCAACTGTTGTTGCAAGCCTTTCGGTAAGCGCGAATAGAGACGAATATTTTGCTGAATATACACCAGCCATGAAGGCGGAAAAGGGGAGTCGAAAATTTGCTGACGCTGCTTTTTTTGCCATTTTTTGCGCAACCAAAAAACCACAGCCAGCACTAACGGTGCCGAAAGAATAATCCACAACATATTAATTCCTAGCAAAGCTACTGATTCTGATATCCTGCCGCTATTGTCTCGTATTCCTGACAAGCGGCTGTTTGTGGGTCATCCATTAAATCAACACAGCTCAATGCTAACAATAAATATTTCATATTTTTCTACTACTTAGGGGCTTGTGACTTTTTAGAGTCTAGCCACTCAATCAATGGCTCCCATTCAGCACGATCTACCGCGGTCGCAGAACCCGCTAGATCAAAAATACCGAGACCGCGTTCAGCCGCACGTAAATAATTCGTCGTATCGCGCAGTGCCGTGATGTACTTCACTCCACGAAGGCCTTCTAAATATTCATCGAGTTCTAGAAATATATTGGTATTGCCACGAGCACGGTTTGCCACTATGCCAATTTTGGCCTGCTTATTCGCAATTGTGGGAGTGGCTTTCAGCTCTTTTAAGAATTTTGCACAGGCGCGCATATCAATGGGAGACGGTAAAACGGGAATAATAATCGTCTGTGCGCGCTTAACCAACTGTGCCAAAGCACCGCCATGTACACTGGCAGGTACATCAAAAATTACGACATCCGTATTACTACTAGCACGCACCGGGTTACTATGGGCAGCAATACCTTTAATCTCCGTTTTACCCTGGGGCCGTTGACTCAACCAATCTAAACTAGATTCTTGTGGATCGTAATCTGCCAAAATGACATTTTTACCCGCCTGTGCGTAATAAGAAGCCAAGTTCGTAGCGACGGTCGACTTACCCGAGCCACCTTTAGCATTGAGGATCATAATGCTGCGCATGCAGTTCTCCGATATTTTTATTATTCAATAAGGAATGTAGCAGAGGTGTTAGGTTAGGGCTAGGGCTTCACATCCCCTTCCCGAATCCCCAACTGCTCCCAAATCTCATCCACACGATCAATAGTCTCTTGATTCATCACTATTGGTTCGCCCCACTCTCGCGTGGTCTCCCCTTCCCATTTATTCGTTGCGTCCATGCCCACCTTAGAACCTAGGCGTGGCACGGGGGAAGCAAAGTCTAAATAGTCGATAGGCGTATTTTCGACAAAGGTCATATCACGCTGTGGGTCCATACGGGTGGTCATGGCCCAGATCACATCCTTCCAGTCTCGGGTGTTGATATCGTCATCTACGACGATGACGAATTTGGTGTACATAAACTGGCGTAAAAATGACCACACGCCGAGCATCACGCGCTTGGCGTGGCCGGGGTATTCCTTTTTCATACTCACCACCGCTAAGCGATAAGAGCAACCTTCTGGCGGCAAATAGAAATCGACGATTTCTGGGAATTGCTTTTGCAAGATGGGTACGAACACTTCGTTCAGCGCTACACCCAACATCGCTGGCTCATCCGGCGGGCGACCTGTGTAAGTGCTGTGGTAAATGGGATCTTTGCGGTGAGTGATTTTTTCGATAGTGAAAACCGGGAAGCTTTCCACTTCATTGTAATAACCCGTGTGATCGCCATAGGGGCCTTCGTCAGCCATATCATCGGGATATAAAAAGCCTTCTAAGATATATTCCCCTGAAGCAGGTACATCTAAATCATTCGTTTGGCATTTCACCATTTCCGTACGCGAACCGCGCAGTAAACCTGCAAAGGCATATTCGGAAAGGCTGTCTGGTACAGGGGTCACCGCACCTAAGATAGTTGCTGGGTCACAGCCCAGAACGACCGATATTGGGAAGGGCTCGCCAGGGTTAGATTTCTGGAACTCTTTAAAATCTAATGCACCGCCACGATGAGATAACCAACGCATAATCACGCGATTTTTACCGATTACCTGCTGGCGATAGATACCGAGATTTTGGCGTTCCTTATTCGGCCCCCGTGTCACTACTAAACCCCAAGTAATCAGTGGCGCAGCATCTCCAGGCCAACAAGTCTGAATCGGGATCTGGTTTAAATCAACATCACCCTTCTCAATAACCACTTCTTGGCACACGGCTTTTTTAACTCGCTTGGGAGCCATGTCCACGACCTTTTTATATTTAGGCAGGGTCGACATCGCGTCTTTCAAACCCTTGGGCGGCTCCGGCTCTTTCAAGAAAGCCAGCAATTCACCCACGCCACGCAGAGCTTCGGTACTTTCCTCACCCATGCCCAGTGCAACGCGGCGAGCTGTGCCGAACAGGTTGCCTAGCACGGGAACATTGTGGCCTTTCACATTCTCGAACAACAAGGCAGGACCACCCTGCTTTAGAGTACGATCACAGATTTCCGTCATTTCCAGAACAGGGTCTATCGGTAAGCTAATACGCTTTAGCTCACCCATCTTTTCCAACTGATCAATAAATTCGCGTAGGTCTTTGTACTGCAT
>CAZBWS010000055.1:0-16308 GCA_964495705.1 uncultured Gammaproteobacteria bacterium | reverse complement strand
TCTGAGCCTATAAAAAATACTCTTAACTTATCTTCTTTTTTTTCAGCGTAGTGAAGCTGTAAATTAGATTTTGTATTTGAGCAATTTAACCGATAATACGTTTGCGGGTCAGTATATTGAAAAACGGCTCGGCTCCTATAGTTTTGAAATAATTTGAGTACACCTTGAATGATAGTAATAAACTGTTGTATCAAATATCTTTCATAGGCCCACTCAAAAAACCTCTCCCCATATTTTCGAATGAAATCATCAATATAGTATGGCTTTATGTACACTTCCGGGTATGAAAAAAACTCATAATTAGGAATAATGTTTAAAAATGGATAATAATCTCGATCGATAACTCTACTTAGGTATTTATTATAAAGGGTGTGACTTTCGATAAAAAAATAATATAGGCTAAGTGACATGCAATAAGGGCAAAATTTAGGTGCATCCAATAAGTCTTCAAGCTTCAAGTATTTGTATGTTGAAATCTTGCACTGATGTTGCCCCTTGGTATCATTTTGTATCCAGTTCAATATTTTAATATAGGCTTGGTAGCGGGCTTTTTTAAGTAGATCGGCTGATTTTTTTGTTTTTTGTACTGAAAACCAATGTGTTAAATTAATATTAGGTTCGCTGGCGCTGGGTGCTGGCATGCGAAAAACCCTAAAATTAATGGGCATAAAGTTAACCCCTAAGCCTTTAGCTATAGCTCTCTTTTTAGAGCATCTATATATCTGAATAGAGGGGTAGTAGTCATTGCTGTTATATATCCTCCCACCGTTTAAACCGTTCATGGTGTTCTCATAACCAATATTATTAGTATTGATAAGTGGCAAAATTTTGGCTATGACAGCTGTTTTACTTGCGGGCATAACACCCATAGGGTCAGCCTTATAAGACTGTAGAAGTTGGCAGGAGCATGTTGCACATTTACGTTTAAATAATTCATCAAAAGTCGGCCATAACTCACCACACTCAGTACAGTGCGTGGTTAAGTCACAATGATGGATAGGGCATTTTTTTAACCAAGAGAATTGATAAATACTGCAATGAAACAAAGATTTTGCACACAATGGGCACTGCTTAAATGATGCTGGGTCTATATGGCAACGGTAAAAATTATTACTATAGTCGTAATTTAAAGCCTTTAGAATCATGCCCTTAAGCCCGGTTCTATAAAGCTTTCCAGTGATTTCTGCTATGTCTTTATTAATTTGGTGGCGAGACAGCCCAGAGTTCACAACGAGAAATCGCCTTAATAATGAGTATTCGCTCTCATATGGCCTTTCGAAATAAGTCCCTATATTTAATGGGCTCGTACTCACGCCCGGGCCCTAACAAGGCCGGGAACTAATCCTGAAGTACCAATAGCTCGACGGACCATTTCTGGAGACAGGTTTTCAACGCTATATTTTGGTAAGAAATCTATCAGCAAGGTATTAACTGTATTTATGAAATACTGCATTCCCCAATATTCAAGCATATATTCTCGGCGATATTCACTGAACACTTTCCATAAACATGAACTTGCATTCGCATATCGCCACCCTGAACTATATGGTTCAGGTAAAAAATATTCTGTATACGTAGGGCCATTTGGATACGGATAGCGCAATGTGTCGTACTGCTTGAGGCAATCCTTTACTTCTTTGACATTTCTCAGTCCATGGAATTGCATCCTATTTGTAAAAAATCGGCCATATACATGGCGGTATTCCCTGTGTTGAACCAGTTCAATAAGATGTTTTGCTTCATCAGTATTGACGATTAAAATCAAACAGAGGTGTATTTTGTACTGCTTTCGTAAACAATCGTGTAGCTGGGAAAAAACATCACATTGTTTTGGTGATAGCCGCTGACCCTCATCGGCTATTAGTATGAAGCGTTTGTTTTTACTTTTACTCACTTTGTCTAGAATGTAGCTTATTAAATTGCTAATCATCGGTTCTACGCGCATAGCGTTGGTTACACGTAAGTCCGCACTTACTAATAAGCTTCGATAAGTTGCATTTATTGTCTGCCTATCTAAAGAAGGTACGGTAAACCAATGCGAAGGAATAATCTCACCATCTCGGGAACATAATTTTTTTTGTATAAACTCCAAAGCTGTAGTTTTTCCATGGCGAGCTTCTCCTTCTATTACCGCACCTGTTGCACCATTCCAGATCAAACAGGTCAATTTCTCCTGGATATGTGACATGGCAGGGCTTCTAATGAGAAGTTCAAAAGGGAGAAAAACAGGGTGTTCATAATAATCATGAGACCTCATTTTTTACTCCTCTTAATGCCATTAGCAAATGAGGTAGACCATTCTGAGATTTTGTTGCCAGAGTCAAAAAAATCATTATCTAAAATATTCTCTGTCTCAATGGTTAGGCTATTAGCCCCATTGTCAGTAAATTCTTGGTAGACCCTGACTATTTCGAGATTGTTTTTGGGTGTGCCTCTATTTTTTAATAATAAGTCGAAGTGCGCTGCCAGGGGGTCAGTTGAGTGCAATGTACTTGAGCGTACAAGAGAGTTTATGTGTTTCCGGGTAGATAGGCTGTGTTTAAATCGACGCCATGAATGAGGTGCAACTAGCCAGCCAACTTCTATACCGTCTTCAGTAAAAACATTTAACCTTCGAATGTCACGTCGGTCAAATTTAACACGGACAGTTTCACCTACTAAAGCTGCATCATAAAGCTCTCTATTTTCACTTTTATAACGCACCCCATAAAAATTTATATGAGGAGGTCTATATGGCAATAATTTGATTTTTTTGTTTTCAAATCCTATGAAGGGGAGCCAGTCCAGTTGATTTGAATTGGGGCGGTACCTTAAATAATGATTGTCTTGGTGATGACGAAATAACTCTAACGGAGAGCTTCCGCCTAAATAACCTCTACGATCAATATTGTGCTTTGTAAGCACTATGCTCAGGGCTTCTTCAAGTATTCTAAGAGTCACTAGCGGTTGTTTTTTGCTGTTTTTACGAGATTCTCGCACTGGGTCAACGACACTGGATCCAGTTGTAGACTTGAATCGGTGACTAACGTGTCGATTTATATAGTCGAATGCTGATTCAATCCACCTTCTTGTCGTAGGAGCTCCAGGGTGCCCAAAGCTAATAGTAGAAGATTGCTGTATACAAAGAGCATCACGGACAGAATTAGCAAAATGAGATAATGCATTGTCCATTTGTATTTCATTGAATACGATAGGGTGAGATATGTCCGAGGATGGAAAACAAGACCCTGGCTCATAAGTAAATCCTGGTGTTGTTAAACTCAAAGGTTTCCATGGTTTTACGCAATTATCAAATAGTGTAAGTATGTCTTGCTGATCTGGACTTTTACTTAAGGCTAGGTGATATCCGAGATTACAACCTGTATCAACATCAGTCGCCAATAATAAGGTTATCCTTGAAAGCCTAAGAGGAATCATTTCGTTGTTTAATTCGAGGTGTATACCTGTATTCAGGTCAAATATTTGTTCATCTATTTGGACGCGCCTCAACGCTCTGTGGTTTTTAGCCATAGAGATTTCTTGGCTTGTAAATTGAGGCTTATTTGGTTTTTCTCGCTCTAGCCTAAGTACTTTACTCCTGCGGTGTAGATAACGTCGTACCGACTCATAAGCCATACTTTGTGTATTGTATGGATAAATGTCTTTAGGGTGACCTGACTCAATTAATGCCCGCTTAAATTCGCCATGAAAGTTTCTAGGGGAAATATTCTGTGCATAAGAAGAGTCTTGAAGGCTCGCTTTTATCATCTTGTCGAGTTTCATCTTTAGGTTTGGCACGTTACGTAGTAACCACTGAAAACTACAACTAGATCCTGAAGGATTTTCAAGCGAAGATAGTGGAACCCTGCGTGCTGATGAGCGAATGTGGCTATAAGGAATTAAAGCTTTTGTTAATGCCGGGGCTTGCAGTTCATCTCCACCCAAGCACCTACCCATAATCCTACATACAGAGGAGGTACTTATTCCTGCATTTGACGCGATAATTTTTAATGACTGACCTGAAAGAACTTGTGCAACAATTTTACGATTTTTTATGTAAGCACGTTGATGTGAGCGCTTTAGATTAGATACATCAAGAACTGGCCAGTTCTTGATGTCGTGTAATGAAGGCTGCTCTTCTAAGCGACGTCGCCAAGTTGATGGCATAAAGTAAACCTCGTATTAAAGTCTATCGGACAGGATGATAAATCAGCTTTTATTTTCCCCCTATGAAGTAGCCTGAAAACAGAAACTTCACTTTCATACGTCATTTCACGATCCCCAGGTTCGATAACTTCATCTAATCGACAACCTTCTTCACCAGCTTGATAAAACATGTCTATTACATCAAGTTCAGCTCGTTTAGTGTCAATAGAACGAGCTTGGTGCAATGTGTGAATGATATCTATCCAGTTTTCAGCTTCTTGGCGTCTATCTAGGATTGACTCATTACTAATGACTTTAAACTTCATGCCATTAAGGTCAAAAAACTGCTCTAACGGGAGACGTTTATCATCTGCGAACTCTCCACGGGGCTTAATCTCAAGTACTAACCGCTCACCACCACGTACTACATAGCAATCTGGTTTGTATCTTCGTCCTCGAATAGTTAGCTGGAAAGGTTGAGGTACGAATGCTGTGACCGTTGGGTCTGCTTCTAAGAGTCCAGCATGGAGATACTCGGAAAGAGAATGGAACTCTGATAGGCCCGGGTGCTTTATGAAGCAGCACACTCTGAAGTCAGTGGCTCGTTTAAAGTTGAGTTGTGTGGAGTGTTGGTGAGGCACTAGGTCATTGGCATGAACACGTTCACTCAAGCTATAGAGATAAGCAGGGAGGGTTACATTCATAGTGATCACCGTGTCCTAGGGGAATACCACAATATTAATGCTACCAGAGTAGGCATGGTGTAAATAGACTCAAAAGTGCACCAAAAGTTGGTATTCTGGTGCAATCCTTATATCGCCTGATATTCTCATTGGTACGTGAGATGAACGCATTGTAAAAGTTGTAAAACAAGGACTATAATCAGTCAAAATATGCACCGTTATATGGAAGTGAAATGGTACAGAGTAATGTCAGTAAACATGAGTTAACGAGGTTCGCCTCATCACCGCCTAGACTGTTCCAGCCTCAGGAAACCCCTTCTGTTGCCTTTCCCATCCAGTCCGTACACATCGACTGGGAGCGCTTGATTGCCAAACGTCCTATAGTCCTAGAAACCATCGATGAGATGCCCAGCTATCTACTCAAGCCAGAAATTATTGCCTTGCTTGATGCCGAGAAGCATCCTACGTACCGCTTAATTCTTGATCTTATGTGGACGACTGGAGCTCGGGTATCAGAGGTGTTAGCACTTACACCAAGCTCCTTTGTGGATGATGGCTATGACTTCGGGGTTATCCTGAAAACATTAAAACAACGCCCTGGCAGGCCCTCAAATGCCTCTCTAAAGCGTTCCCCCAAGCGCTACATTCCAATCGTAGATCACGCCTTAGAAGACCGTATTCAAAGTTACCTGTATGCCGGCCACTTCAAAAAGGCCGAGCGCATCTTCCCCATGTGCCGTCAGACAGTGAATCGGCATATACACGCCTTGGTCGAGAGAGTAGGGGGCTCGCCCTTTCACATCAGCGCCCACACCCTTCGGCATTCATTCGCCATCCATTTGTTATTACACGGACGCCCTTTGAAGTACGTCGGTCAGTTGCTGGGACATAAATCCATCGACAGCACCGAAATCTACACCAATGTACTCACCGTGGATGGTGCACATTTTTTAGACGGTGTGGATTTTCACTAAAATTACGGAAGCTTAGCTGCATGAAAATGAATTCGGGGGATGGTGAGCGTACAGCAATGTTAGGGTATGTTCCGCAGTATGAAATAGCGGCAAGCCTAATATATGAAGCTTTACTTGACGGAAGCCTAGAGTGGTTTCGAGTAGCTGATCCAGATGCAGGAAGCTTGGATGACATACTTATAGCGACTACAGGTAAGCTTGATGCATATCAGGTGAAGTGGGCGGAATATACTGGAGCAATAAGTTATGCCGATTTTGTAAGAGATGGCACTACTAAAAAGGGAGACGAAAAACTTAGCCTTTTTAGGCAGCTTACGGAAGGGTGGGCAGATTTAAATGAGAGTTACAAAGAAAGAACCGTAAAGGTCCATTTGCTTCACAAACTAGTGCCTAGCTCAAACCCTAAAGCCCAAATTCCTATGGGCGAAACACCGCCCCAACATGCTCACTTTCAATCATTTTTAAAAGAGTGTTGGCTCGACAGGTCATGGTGCGAAATAGGTCTTGATCAAGTCGGAGTAGACTGGAAAGAGGTATTGTTAGATCTACAGCGTCGGTCAAAGTTTAACGATGATCAATTTCTAACGTTTATTCGTTGTTGTGAACTTGAATTCAACTATAAGCGGCCAGCCGAAACTCCTGTAACCAATCAGGGGCAAGCAAGAAAAAAAGAGGACATTGGAAAAATATACAACCTCCTAACGAAAATGGCGGGAGGTGAACGCCGGATTATTGAGCTATCTAAAGATGATATGTTAGATAGATTGGCATGGAGTCATAGATTTAAGCACAAGTTTGTTCACGAATTTCCTATTGATCGAACCTATCAAGAAATTGAAGAAACCGTTAGTTCAATATCTGATGTTTTATCGCAAACCAAACAGGGTTATGTCGCACTACTTGGAAGTCCTGGCTCGGGAAAGTCAACAACGCTTACTCATACTTTGAAGTATAAAGCAGGATATAAGTTAGTTAGATATTACGCGTATGTTCCCGATAGCACGTACCAAGGGCGTGGCGAAGCGAGTACGTTTCTTCACGACATCACCTTGTCGCTAAGAAATCAAGGTTTTCGTGGTGAAAGCTCTGGGCAGCCTGGATCAAGAGAGGAGTATCTGTCATTGTTAGGGGAGCAACTTCAACAAGCCCACGAGAAATGGAAAAACGATGACGTAGTCACAATTATTATGGTGGATGGTTTAGACCACATCCAGCGAGAGCAAAACCCTCTACAGAGCTTGTTGTCAGATTTACCCCCTCCTAACACCGTGCCTGAGGGGGTGATATTTACTCTAGGGAGTCAGACGTTAGAACTGGACGATCTCTCTGACATGATAAAAGAGCATATCAGGCACGAAGGCCGAACCATTGTTATATCATCTCTAACTCGACCAAAAGTCTATGCGGCTATAAACGAATGGCCAGGTTGCTCCGAACTAACAGATGATAATAAAAGGAATATTTTCGAGAAATCATTGGGGCACCCTCTGTCTTTGGTTTATTTACTGCAACTTATCACCAGTGTATCCCGTCAGCACCATGTGGACCAAATAGCCTGATTGCCTAAGAGACAGTTTTAGCTCATCGTTAATCCTGAGAGGAAACGATGATGACAGAGAAAAGAAGCGTCGAAAAGACCGTCCGTGATATACGCCGTCGCACCCGCAAGAAATATTCAGCCGAAGAGAAGATCCGAATTGTCTTAGAGGGTCTGCGCGGTGAAGAAAGTATTGCCGAGTTATGTCGCAAGGAAGGACTCAACCCCAACGTGTATTACCGCTGGTCTAAGGAATTTATGGAGGCGGGCAAGAAGCGTTTGGCGGGCGATACCGTTCGAGAAGCGACGTCCGATGAAGTCAAAGAGTTACGCGCAGAAACCTCCGCCCTGAAGGAAACGCTGGGTGAGTTGGTGATGGAAAACCGCCTGCTTAAAAAAAGCGTGATCGGGGATGGGGAGGACGATATATGAGGTACTCCGCCGCCGAGAAACATGAAATCATCCAGCTGGTTCAGAACTCTGACCTATCCGTTCGGAAGACATTGGCTCGCTTAGATATCCATAAATCAACCTTCTACAACTGGCTTAAGCGCTATGAGGAAGATGGCATTGATGGCTTAGAAGACCGCAAGCCTGTACCACGTTCTGCGTGGAATAAAATACCGGATGACCGCCGAGAAGCGCTGATCGAACTAGCCTTAGATAAGCCTGATTTATCCCCAAGGGAGCTGTCAGTAACTTACACGGACAGCCAACAATACTTTGTGTCGGAATCTACGGTTTATCGGCTACTGAAAGAACATGATTTGATCACTAGTCCTGCCTACATTCTGATGCAAGCGAGTGATAAGTTCCAAACGCCCACCGCGCGAGTGAACGAGATGTGGCAGACGGACTTTACCTACTTCAAGATCATTGGCTGGGGCTGGTATTACCTGCCTACCGTGCTGGACGACCACTCCCGATTTATTATCTCGTGGCGGCTGTGTACATCCATGGGTACGAGTGACGTCTCAGACACCTTGGACGATGCCCTGGCATTTACAGGGCTGGACGAGGTCAAAGTAAAGCATAAGCCTCGACTTTTGAGTGATAACGGCCCTTGCTATATCTCAGGTGAGCTGTCAGCCTACTTGGATGCCAATGGAATGAAACATACACGTGGCCGCCCATATCACCCGCAGACACAGGGCAAGATCGAGCGCTGGCATCGCACCATGAAAAACCAAGTGCTTCTCAATAACTACTACTTCCCTAGTGAGTTGGAAGAACAGATACAAAGCTTCGTCAGTTACTACAACCATGAGCGACATCATGAGTCGCTAAATAACCTGACGCCTGCTGATGTTTTTTATGGTCGTGGGGAAGAAATACTGGAACAACGAGAGAAGATAAAGTTGGCTACTTTAGCCATGAGACGAGAAATGCATTACGATAAACGAGCAACCTTGATGAGCTAAGTATCTCTTAGATCAGGTAACCTTGAGTCCAAAAGGTTCTGACGACGTACAGGGTAATCCTAGTAATAAGGTTTGGTTTGCACTCAAACCGTAAGCGACATTAGCTGATAAGAGATCGATATCAACATCATTACTGTGCTCGTACACAAAGCGAACCACCGCTCCACCTTTTTCAACAGGTAACGCTACGAATGATCTCAACCCCATGCCGTGGACTGGCGCAACAATGCCTAAAAGACTGCTTATACCCAAGACAGCAAGAACGTTATTATTTGCTTTTTGCATCATTGATAACCGTCACTTTGACTGGTGTAAACCCCGCGTCCAAGATGGCTTGCCGAATGTTTTTAAAGCTCGATGTATCACCATCTGTTTCAAGGCGAACTTTGTTGGCTTTCAAGCTGACCTCAACCTTGGCAACCGAAGGCACAGCCGTTAGCTTGCGTTCCAGACTATCGACACAAAAAGCGCAAGTCATCCCATGTACCTCTACCTCAAGCGTCTTCGCAAACGCAGCCTGAGCCATAACCGCCGATATGGCCAATGACGTAAGTGTCAACCATAGTTTCATTTTAATCCCTCTTACCC
Source organism: uncultured Gammaproteobacteria bacterium (assembly GCA_964495705.1). Taxonomy (GTDB): domain Bacteria; phylum Pseudomonadota; class Gammaproteobacteria; order HTCC5015; family HTCC5015; genus CAZBWS01. Next base: position 6,980 of record CAZBWS010000055.1, on the reverse strand, counting down.
AAAAGCCTGACGAATAGGCAGAAGTAAATAGCTGAAGAAAAATCCAATGCACCAGATACTGACGCTGATCCAGAATATCCACCGGTTCCAACGTTTGGTTTTCTGACAGAGCACAGCCAACGTTGGATCGGCGGGACAGGTCTGATTCGGTCGCCAAATTATCCAGGCCAGAAACAACTGTAATAGTGCCGACAGACTTAAAGTCCATAGCTTGTGTTCAGCAAGAAATAGTAAACCCGGAACGTTGTAGTTCAGACTGGCCATCGCAGCACCAAACCCTAAAGACACCATCAGCACTGGTAAAGCACAGCATAGTAAAGTGCTGCTGGTCATGAACAGCGTCAGCCATCGTATCCAGGATTTATCTGGCAGGTTGCTCTCCACGACAACTCCCTCCAATAGACTCGGACGTGCCTTGAAGTTGGATCGGTGGACAAGGCACTGAGCCATAGGAACAGAAAACACAACAGTCCCTAGACTTCGGTTTGAGTAAAAAATGGCAATTTGAGCATTCGTGAAACCACTGGCAGGCATCCAGAGGCATGGTGAGTATTTCCTGATATCCGCACTTCGGGCAGGTCAGTTCTGATTGCTCTACAAGGTTTTTCATCAATAATCGCCTGGTTCGTTGATAGATAATATCTGTTAGTATAAAACCTATAGTTACTACAGGTTCAAGGTAAAAATGATATGAATTCGCCCCAATTTTCAATCGGCGAGGTCGCCGAACGCGCCGGATGTAAGGTGGAGACTGTGCATTACTATGAAAAAACCGGACTCATGCCTGATCCGCCGCGAACAGAAGGCGGTCATCGCGTGTATGCCTTGTCGCATGTTAAACGGCTCAACTTCATTCGCCGCAGCCGTGAGTTAGGATTCAGCATCGAGCAGATCAAAGAATTGCTGAAATTTATTGATGAGCCAGACCACTATTGTGGTGAGGTGAAAGCAATGGCAATGCTTCAAGCCAGAGCTGTCGAACAAAAAATAGACGATCTGCAAAGACTTAAAAAGGCATTAAACACAATGGTCAGCCAATGCAAAGGAAGTCGTTATTCTATTGATGACTGCCCGATTATTGATGCACTTTATGTTGAGAAATAACGTGAGGGAAGAGTTCTACATAGACTCGTCATTTCCGAGGGTTATTCCGCAGGAGCCTTTACAGGAAGACAATATTCTCATCACGACTGTAGTCGTGATGAGAAAGGTCAGGTTGACCGCGGGACTTATGTGAATGCTCGAATAAGCATCCATATTGCGGCACCAAACATCACCGCATTTTCTGAAAATGACACAAACCCTAGTGGCACATTCGAGCCGCCGCCAACACATGCGCATTTTAGTTCACGTTTATCGATATACACCGCTTTGAATACCGATACACCGCCAATCCCGCCAATGAAAAGCATGATAGGGATAGAGATTTCAGGTAAAACCCCTCCAATCATCAGTAAGCCGCCTAGCACCTCAGCATAGGGGTACACGCAGGCGTAGGGCACGTATCGTTGTGCCAGTAAATCATAGCCGAGAAAGCCGTTTACAAAGCTATCAATGTTCTGGAGCTTCAGTAAGCCTAACATCATCATCGAAAAACCAATGAACTGCATAACGTAACTTTGAAAAGGCGTGCTGGATGGTTGGGAATAAGTTAAAACTCCCGTGGTCAAAGCAGCAATTAAAAAGAGTGCAATAACCGGAAAATAGCTCGCCTTCTTTTCATTATTCTTACCGAAGAAACGTTGCAAGTCATCGAAGCCGCCGATCCGTTCTCCATCAATGATAACTTGTGGTGTCGTTTTTACATTTAGTGAAGCTTTTACGTCATCGGCCTCCTGTCTTGTGGCTAGAATTTTTTCGTCAATAGAATATCCTTTGCGCCTTAATAAATCTTTGGCACGAAGACCAAATGGACAGATATGTTCATTTGTTTCCATCCTATACAAAGTAGCAGTTTTGTTCATAGCGCCTCCTGAAAAATAATTATTTATCTATGTTAAACTCCGTACCGTGGTACGGAGTCAAGGGGGAGTGTTTTGAAAATCAGTGAATTTGCGAAAGCTGTAAATGTAAACGTAGAAACGGTTCGTTATTACCACCGCTCCGGAGTTCTAGATACTCCTGTATCTGGTGATTCATATCGCCAATATAATCAAAGCCATCTCAAACAAATTAAGTTTATTCAGAATGCAAAGTTAGCTGGGTTCTCGTTGTCAGACATCAGAGAGTTGAAAAATTTAGATGCTGTTCGTGATCGAGTGAAAATTAGAAAGCTTTCGGAGCAGAAGAAACTAGAGCTAGAGAAAAAACTGAATGAATTGAAAGCTGCGAAAATATTTATCGATTTTTTGATAACGGAGTGTAAGGAATCAAACTCACAGACTTGTCCAATATTGGATGGATTAAGTGGTTCTGGTGAATATGGTTAGACTTTTGATAATTTGTCGCAAAACTGTTTATAGCACCCAGTGCTGGATGTAATCACAAATGAGTACATCAATGATTATTTCTGAAATTAATATCAAATAGTTTCACAATACGATTTGTCGCACGGGGTTAATTAGAGGGTAAGCGTTGAGCTTACCCTTGTTTGGATTACGGTTTTTTGTTGTGAACTAAACTATAAAGTATTGGTAATACGAATAGCGTTAATATGGTTGAGGAAATAATCCCCCCAATCACCACTGTAGCCAGCGGCCGCTGTACCTCAGCACCTGTTCCCGTGTTTAGCGCCATGGGCACAAAACCTAAGCTGGCGACTAAGGCTGTCATCATAATGGGGCGAAGGCGAATTAGGGCGCCGTCGATAATAGCGCTGACCAGTTCTTTCGCTTCGTTGCCGCGCTGATACCAAAGGTCACGGATAAAGGCCAGCATCACCAAGCCATTCAGTACCGCCACACCGGACAGGGCGATAAAGCCTACACCTGCGGAGATGGATAGCGGCATATCTCGCAACCACAGTGCGATCACACCACCGGTGAGTGCCAAGGGCACTCCCGTAAAGATAATCAAAGCATCTTTAAAGGAACCGAAGGCCATGATTAGCAGGCCGAGAATAATGGCAAGTGTAATCGGTACAACGATGGATAAACGCTTGCTCGCCGACTCCAGTTGTTGGAAGGTGCCGCCATAGCCAAGCCAATAGCCTGCGGGTAGATCGACCTTGTCGGCAACCTGTTGTTGCACCTCTGCCACAAATGAGCCTAGATCGCGGCCGCGTACATTGGCGGTGACGACGACGCGGCGCTTACCATTTTCGCGGCTGATCTGATTGGGGGCAGGGGCGAGTTGTAGCTCGGCAATCTCACTTAGGGGCACATAACCGCCAGCAGGTAAGCTGATTGGCATGGCCTTTAAGGCTTCGATGTTTGAGCGCAGGTCTTCGGGTAATCGCACGACTAATTCAAAGCGGCGATCACCTTCAAATAACAAGCCAGCGGATTCACCACCGATAGCGGCGGTGACCGTGTCCTGCAATGCGGATAGGCTCAAACCATAGCGTGCGGCGGCCATGCGGTCGGGGATGACGGAGAGCATGGGTAGACCAGAGACTTGCTCGACCTTGGTGTCAGCTGCGCCAGCTATACCTTCAACCACTTCCATAATCTCATTGGCGGTGGCGAGTAGTTGATCCAGATCATCACCAAAGACTTTGATGCCGAGGTCCGAGCGCACGCCGGAGATCAACTCGTTAAAGCGCATCTGAATCGGCTGGGTAAACTCGTAGTTATTGCCCGGTAGATCAGACACCGCTTCCTCAATCTCTGCCATCAGTTCGAACTGGGTCATGCTGGGGTCGGGCCACTCGCTGCGTGGCTTTAGCATCACGAAGTTGTCCGCTACATTGGGTGGCATGGGATCGGTGGCAACTTCTGCTGTACCCAGCTTGGCGAAGACCTTGTCCACTTGGGGGAACTGTTTAATGCGTTCTTCCAATAGCTCCTGCATTTCCACGGCTTGGCTCAAGCTGGTGCCCGGTATGCGCATGGCGTGTAGGGCGATATCACCTTCCTTTAACTGAGGGATAAATTCCGAACCCATGGTACTGGCTAGCCAGCCGCTAAAGATCACTAATACGGCGGCGAAGGAGAGCACCACGCCGCGTAAGTTCATGGCCTTTTCTAGCAAGGGTTGATAGGCGGATTTAGCCGCGCTGATAATGCGGCTTTCCTTCTCACTGACATTACCATTCATAAATATGGCCACGGCAGCGGGCACCACGGTTAGCGATAAGACGAGTGCCGCTAGCAGTGCCATGACCACGGTCGCTGCCATGGGCTGGAACATCTTGCCTTCCACACCCGTAAGGGAGAATAGGGGGATATAGACCACGGTGATAATCAGCACGCCGAATAGGCTGGGGCGAATGACTTCATTGGTCGCATCAAAGGCCAGCTCTAAGCGCTCTTTCAGTGCCAAGCTGCGACCACCATGCTGTGCTTCGGACAGGCGACGAATCGCATTTTCAACAATGATCACTGCGCCATCGACGATTAAACCGAAGTCTAATGCACCCAAGCTCATTAGATTGGCGGAGACGCCAGTCTGTACCATGCCAGTAATAGTCGCCAGCATAGATAGGGGAATCACCGCAGCGGTGATTAAGGCGGCGCGGATATTGCCCAGCAATAGAAATAAGACCACGATTACTAGCAGTGCCCCTTCAGCCAAGTTTTTCTGCACAGTGCTGATTGCCTTGTCGACTAAGATGGTGCGGTCGTAAACCGTGTCGACAATAATGCCTTCGGGTAAGGACGCTTTCACTTGCTCTAGTTTTTTAGCAACAGCTAGGGACACTTCGCGGGAGTTTTCACCCACCAGCATCATCGCCGTGCCCAATACCGTCTCTTTACCATCGCGGGTGGCGGCGCCGGTGCGTAGCTCTTTGCCGATACCGACTTCAGCCACATCGCGCAGCAACACGGGGGCATTGTCGATGTTCTTTACGACCACTTGTTCGATGTCGGCAATGTTCTCCAGCTGCCCCGGTGTGCGCACTAATAGCTGTTGGCCATTGCGCTCGATATAACCCGCACCTTGGTTGGCATTGTTCATGCGCAGAGCATCGCCGATATCGTCTAGGCTGATGCCAAAGGCCAGCATCTGTTGTGGCTGGGGCGTGATGTGGTACTGCTTGTTGTAGCCACCAATGGTGTTGATCTCGACTACACCCTTAACCAGTGCTAACTGGGGCTTGATGATCCAATCCTGTATCTCGCGCAGGGCCATGGCGTCATAGGGTTGGCCATTGCCTTGCACAGCACCATCTTCCGCCTCCACGGTGTACATAAAGATCTCACCCAGCCCAGTAGCAATGGGTCCCATCTCTGGCTCTAGGCCAGGAGGGAGGGAGCCTTTAATCGTCGCCAGCCGCTCATTGATTAAGCTGCGGGCAAAGTAGAGGTCTGTATCCTCCTCGAATACCACCGTGACTTGAGACAGGCCATAGCGTGACAGGGAGCGGGTATAGGCCAGCTTGGGGATGCCAGCCAGTGCCGTCTCCACTGGGAAGGTGATGCGTTGCTCCGCTTCCAGTGGTGAGTAGCCGGGGGCTTCGGTGTTGATTTGCACCTGCACATTGGTGATGTCGGGCACGGCGTCGATGGGCAGCTTTTGATAGCTGATCACGCCCATGCCGATCAATACCAAGATCAGGGATAGCATTAACCAGCGTCGCTCGATGGAGAGACGCAATAGTGATTCAATCATGGCATCTACTCCTAGTGATCGTGGCTGGCGCCAGCTTTTTCGATATCGGCTTTGATTAGATAGCTGTTCTCCACCACGTATTCATCACCAGCCTTTAAGCCGCTTAATACTTCGGTGAACTCGCCATCGCTGCGACCCAGCTCTAGAGGGCGGATCTCGTATTGATCGCCGATCTTGATAAACACTACCGACCAGTCGCGGAAGCTTTGCAGGGCGCGGTTGTCTACGGCCAGATCAACCTGATCTTCGGCGATAACCACCTGACCCGTGACCATGGCGCCGGGTATCCACTGGCCGTCTTTATTGTCAATGGGCACACCGGCGAGTAGATAGGGTTTGCCCTCAGGGCTGGGGATGAGGTGTTGAATGCTGGAGCTCGCGCTTTGAGCATCGCTAGCTAACATGACTTTCTGGCCTATCCGCATAGACTTGGCCTGCTGGGGAAAGGCTTGAAACTCAACCCATAGCTGAGAGTAATCCGCCAAGGTGAACAGCACTTGCTCATCGGCCAGCTCGCCGGGGTTGGCGTGGCGAGCGGTGATGACACCATCAAAGGGCGCTTTTAGGGTATAGCGCAACAGGCTTTCGTTGGACTCGATGGTGGCCAGGGTTTGACCTTGTTTTACCGAGTCGCCAATCTCTGCATTGACCTTTAATACCAAGCCAGGGAAGCGCGCTTTCAGGTGGCTGATCTTGGTGTGCTCGGTGGCGGTTTTGCCATACACGGTTTCCGTTTGCTTGATCTGTATAGGGCCAGCGATGGTGGTGCTGATGCCCGCTTTCTCGGCAATATCATTTTCGATTTCGGTGCGGCCTTCGTGGGATTCAAATTCCCATTGGTGAGTCTCACCATTGTGGCTTAGCTCGATCTCCACATCAAAGGAATGGGGCTCTGTCACTACGCCATCGCCGAGTAGATAGTCGCCCTTGGGACTGAATTTAAAGACATTCTTCTGCCCGCCTAAGCGAGTGAGGGTGACAGTGAGCTGGGCGTTTTTAACCGCTACACCGTGGTCGCTGACCCAAGCGCGATACTCGGGAGGAATGCCTTGCTCGAAGATCGCGAGTTCCAAGCTGAGGTCGCCATTGGTGAATAATTTACCGCCATTGGGGCCTTGAGAGACTTCCTCGACGTGATCATCGTGGCTTTCTTCTACATGATCGTCATGGCCATGGCCGTGATCGCCACCGGCGTAGCTAATGGGAGATAGGGCGATTAATAGTGCCGCCAATGCGGCCTGTGTTGTGTATGTAAATGTTTTCATGGT
>CAZBWS010000054.1:8347-16802 GCA_964495705.1 uncultured Gammaproteobacteria bacterium | reverse complement strand
ACTAAACCCCAAACTCCGCCCGATAAGCTTGCATAGAAACCAGCGCCTCGCCCATAGACCCATCCCTACGGGCAAACTCAATCAAATCATCAAGCTTCGCGATGCTGGCTACTTGCGTTCCATAATCACGCTCCACCTCTTGAATCGCTGACAGCTCACCCTTGCCACGCTCTTGGCGGTTCAGGGCAATCAATACACCGACCATTTCGGCGCCACTGGCTTGGATAATATCCACGGATTCACGAATGGCGGTACCTGCGGTGATCACATCATCAATCACCAAAATGCGACCTTTCAGCTCTGCGCCTACTAAGCTGCCGCCCTCGCCATGGGTTTTGACTTCTTTACGGTTAAAGCAGTAGGGAATATCGATGCCGTGTTCGGTGGCCAGGGCAATTGAAGTGGCTGCTGCTAGGGGTATGCCCTTATAGGCGGGGCCAAACAACACATCAAATTCTAAACCTGAATCTACAATGGCTTGAGCGTAATAACGCCCTAACAGAGTCAATGCACCACCGCTTTTAAACAAGCCTGCATTAAAAAAATAGGGACTGGTGCGGCCTGATTTCAGTTCAAATTCACCAAACTTCAGCACACCTTGCTGTAGCGCAAAGGCTAAAAAGTCATTGCGGTAAGTTTGCGGGTCGATTTGATACATATTAGTGGGCATGGCGGTTGACTCTATTGTGGATGGCGCAGATTATACCAGCTTCTTAATTCATACCGTAGACACCACAGCCATGTTTAGAGTGATTTCAGTCAATACCAACGGCATTCGCGCCGCCTCCCGCAAGGGTTTTTTCGACTGGCTGGCTCAGCAAGATGCGGATGTGGTGTGCATTCAAGAAACTAAAGCGCAAGTACACCAGCTGAGCGACCCTATGTTTCACCCCGAGGGCTATCACTGCCACTACTTTGATGCGCAAAAGCCGGGCTACTCTGGCGTGGCGATTTACTCAAAGCGCGAGCCCGACGAGATCATCACCGGCTTTGGGGAAGAAAAATTTGATTATGAAGGTCGCTATATCGAAGCGCGCTTTGGCGACTTATCCGTAGCATCTATCTATGTACACTCCGGCTCCTCTTCGGAAGAACGCCAGCAAGAGAAGTTCCGTTTTATGGATTTCTACATGCCTTGGCTAAAGCAACACAAAGACGATGGACGCCGTTATATCCTCTGTGGCGACTGGAATATCGCCCACAAAGAAGAAGATTTAAAGAACTGGCGCGGCAACAAGAAAAACTCAGGCTTCCTACCCGAAGAGCGAGAATGGCTAGATGAGCTGTTTGGCGACACGGTTGGCTGGGTGGATGGCTTTCGTGAGCTGGAGCAGGAAGAGCACAGCTATACTTGGTGGAGCAATCGCGGTCAAGCTTGGGCAAACAATACCGGTTGGCGTATCGACTATCACATCCTCAGCCCCAACTTAAAAGGCACCGTGCTAGCAAGCAACATCTATAAAGATGAGCGCTTTTCTGACCATGCGCCGCTGACGATTGATTACGATTTTGATGCATAGATGAAAGCCTCAGGCATCAGTTTACGTCAGAGCTTTGCGCTGTTTAAGGACAAACGCTTGCTGGCCATATTTATACTCGGCTGTTGTAGTGGACTACCCTGGGTATTAATTGGCTCCAGTATGTCTGCATGGCTTCAGGAGTCAGGGCTAAGCCGTAGTGCGATCGGTTATTTTGGCTCAGTATTTGCCGTATATGCTATCAATTGGATGTGGGCCCCCTTGGTCGACCGCATCAACATCCCTCTATTCAGCCGTCTATTAGGCCACCGTAAATCCTGGGTGGTATGCTGTATGTCAGGCATCAGTTTATGCTGTGCTGCCATCGGGCTCACAAACCCTGAAAACAGCTTGCTATGGACGAGCCTGCTAGCCTTTTGCATTGCCCTTCTTTCAGCTACCCAAGACATCGCTATTGACGCCTATCGCATTGAAATCATCGGCGAAGACGATTCTGAATCCATTCCCCACGCCGCCTCTATGGCTACCAGCGGTTGGTGGGCAGGTTATTCCTTAATTGGCGCAATGGCCTTTTATCTATCCGATGCGGATAGCCTAGGCTGGCAGCACGTTTACCTATTTCTAGCCGCCAGCGTCGCGGTATTGCTTGGCATAGTATGCTTTTTAAACGAGCCCGACACTGACCGTGTGGCACAACAGCAACAAGCGGAGCTGCGCTACCAGAAGCAGCTAGACCAACAACTCGGCCATGGCATTATAAATCGCCTGAGCAGCTGGCTTATGGTCTCTGTGGTCGAACCTTTTGTCGATTTTTTCAAGCGCAATGGCCTGCAAATTGGCCTATTAGTGTTGAGCTTTATCTTCCTGTTCAAAATTGGCGAAGCCTTTTTAGGGCGTATGTCTATCGTGTTCTACAAGGAGATCGGCTTTAGCAACAGCGACATCGCCACCTACTCCAAGCTGATAGGCGGCTGGCTAACTATCGCCTTTGCCATCACTGGCGGTATCATCAATACCCGCTTGGGTATTATCAAGGGGTTGTTTATTGGCGGCCTTGCCATGGCTAGTTCCAACCTAATGTTTGCATGGTTGGCTTCTACTGGTCCAGACCCACAGCTATTTGCCGCCGCAGTGGTCGTAGACGGCTTTACCTCTGCTTTTGCCACCGTCACCTTTGTCGCTTTTATTTCTTACCTAACTGGCCACACTTATACCGCGACACAATACGCACTGATGGCATCGCTAGGTAATTTAGGCCGCACCACGCTCTCCGCATTCAGTGGTGAACTAGTCGATTACCTACAGGGTGATTGGTCATTGTTCTTTGTGCTCACAGCTTTAATGGTGATTCCCAGTCTATTATTATTGTGCTGGATCGCCTATCTTCTTCATAAGAAGGAACAGCAAGCCCTCTAGGACATTCCCCTGCTATATGCTAAAAAGAACATGACTATTAAAGGACGCTAAACATGTCTGTGAACACCCACAATATTCCCTTATTGTTTGTTAATGACAGCCCAGATGCGCTGTCTGCTATCAACGCGATGCTGCCTCAAAGGGATTACACTTTATTCTCAGCAGCGAGTGGTGAAAAAGCACTCGCAATGCTGGAAGAACAATGCTTTAGCATCATTATTGCCGACCTGAATATGCCAGGCATGGACGGCGCAAGCCTGTGCCAGAAAATTCGCAGCCTAGATAGCGGCGAGGCTATCCACATACTGCTATTAGCGGCGAATAAAGCAGACCCCAAAATAGCCGTTGGCATGCAAGCGGGTGCAGATGATTTCCTTATCCTACCTTTTGGCCAGAACGATCTACTCACACGCTTGCACATTGCTACACGCTGCTTAAAGCTACATGCTGAACTAAATGTAGTAAAACAGAGCTTGGTTGAACAAAGTCTACTCGACCCGCTTACCCACATCAGCAATCGTCGCCATTTTATGAAACAGCTGCGCCACGATGTATTTCGTGCCGAGCGATATAAGCACCCTCTTACGGTCATACTGTGTAATATCGACAATATGACCGCAATTAACGCACAATATGGCAATAATACCGGCGATGTTATTTTGCAACAGCTCGCACAAAGTTTGCAGGAACGCGTGCGCGCAGAGATCGATATGGTCAGCCGTATAGGCGGTGATGAGTTTGCCCTGCTGCTACCAGAAACCAAAACAGCCCATGCGATGACGGTTGCCCAGCGCATACGCGAGGCTGTGGCAGAATCGAGTTTTGAAGTGCTTGGCGAGGCAGTCGACATCACTGTCCGCCTAGGTGTCGCAGGGGTAGACCGCGTAGACTCTGAAACCCATAATCCAGATGCAGTTATTGCCTATGCCAAATACTTTTTAGACCAAGGCAAAAACTGTGGTGGCAACACCACTGCAGGCATAGACCTCTCAAAAGAATAACTCCCTATCCATTGACCTAAACACAAGAGAAAACCATGAGCTTTAAAACCCCTGACCTTTGTGACGATTATTCTGATGAGCTACAAATTGTACTCGGCACGCCCAACTTCAATGACTACGGCGGCAACACCAGTTTTTGCGGCCCTATTTCTACATTGAAAGTTTTTGAAGACAATACGCTTGTTCGTCAACAACTAGAATCAGATGGTCAAGGCAGAGTACTTGTCGTCGACGGCGGCGGCTCTAATCGCTGTGCATTATTGGGTGACATGCTGGCAGAGTTAGGCGTGAAGAATAACTGGGCGGGCATTGTTGTCTATGGCTGTATTCGCGACAGCGAAGACATCGGCAAGTTAGCCGTGGGAGTAAAGGCACTCGGCACGATGCCTCTGAAGTCTGTCAAACGTGGAGAAGGGCAAGTTGATATTGCTGTGACCTTTCAAGGCGTGACCTTCAATCCCGGTGACTATATCTACTGTGACCAAGATGGCATCATCACGGCGAAATACAACTTGCTAGCCTAATTGCTATGTTTAACGCACAGGGAAGTGCAACCGCCGATCGACATATAACAACTCCTCATCTTCATTTTGCATTTTTAGCCCACTATCAAGGCACTAATTCGTAGGCTTTCCCTCTATTTTGCTAATATTAAAGAGTTGTCTCAGCCCTTGAGCAACAACATTATTTATTAGCGAAACATGGCGACTTGTCAGTGAAAAATTTACTCCTTAACCTTTGTATCATTGTTGGCCTGTTCGGCAGTCACTATGCGCAGGCGCAAGCACCGCGCTCTATTTGTGTATTTGACCCTATCGGGAAAAGTGGCGACGTATTTGTGAATGCGCAAGATATGTCCTCGGACTTCCTAAGCACCGGTGTTCACTTTGCGTTAAAGCTGTATTTAAACGAAGAGAAAGCCAAACAAGATTTTAAGCAGGGTATCTGTGATGGGGTGATTATTACTGGCCTAAAAGCCCGTGAGTTCAACCGCTTTGCCGCTGCCATAGAAGCACCCGGCATCATTAATGACTACAACAACTTAAGCCAAATTCTAGGAGTAATGGCATCACCCAAAGCCGCCAAATACATGCGTCAAGGCAATGTGGAAGTTGCTGGCGTATACCCCGCTGGAGCCATCTATATGCTTATTAACCAACGCAAGCGAGCAACCCCCCGTGGCTTAGGTGGTATGCGCATGATCAATATTGATGACAACGAATTAATTAATACCTTTGCAGAAAAAGTTGGCGCATCGACTGTCAGTGGAACCTCTGATAACTTTGCCAAAATTTTTAGGCAAGGCAAGGTTGATATTACCTTTGCTCCAATGGCTATTTTATCTGCTATGGAACTGGACAAGGCCATTCAGTACGAAGGCGGCATACTCGACACACCTATTGCCCTACTCACACTACAATTAGTCATCAACGCAGATCGCTTCCCCGCAGACTTTGGCCAGCAAGCCCGTGAAATTTCTCTAAGCCAATACGAGCGGGTACTAAAAATCTCTAAAGATGCCGAAGCCGCAGTACCTAATGAACTGTGGATAGAATCAATACAAGACCAAAATATCTGGGCGCGTATCGCCTTAAGCGTACGCAAAGAGATGATGAAGAAAAATTACTACCATCCAAAAATGATTACCATTTTAGATAAGTTTCGTTGTGGCACAGATCGTATATTGGAAGGTTGTTAGGGATTAGTCTAATTTATGCCGAAACGGAAAAGCACTACTTTTTGGCTTATCCGCATTCGGCTCTTGTCCTTGATACCAGCCCAGCTGGTCCTGCAACGAAATAACATCACCCACCATGATTAAGCTCGGTGGCTTAATGTTATGTTCTTCGACCATAGCCGCTAAGGTATTTAAGTCTCCCACCAAAACGCGCTGCTGTGGTGTTGTGCCCTGTTCAATCAAGGCGGCCGGTCTATCTGCAGGCGCACCGGCGGCTTTTAAGCGCTGACAAATCTCAGCGACATTTTTTAAGCCCATATAGAACACCACCGTCTGTTGGGGCTGAGCAAATTGCTGCCAATTCAAATGGTCGAGTTTATCGTCCTTAGTATGGCCAGTAACAAACACACAGGCTTGGGCGTGATCACGATGGGTTAGTGGTATACCTGCATAGGAGGAGCAGCCTGTAGCAGATGTCACGCCAGGCACCACTTGAAAGGGGATATTGTGCTCTGCGAGCAAGGCGATTTCTTCGCCGCCACGACCGAACATAAAGGGGTCTCCGCCTTTTAATCTCGCGACTTTTTTACCCTGCTTAGCAAGGTCTACCAACATTTGACTAATTTCCTCCTGGGGCACGGAGTGATCAGCCGATAGTTTACCGACATAGATACGCTCGGCTTCGCGTCGGCATAAGTCCATAATCGGCTCCGCAATTAACCTGTCATGTACGACCACATCGGCTTTTTGCAGCAAGCGTAAAGCTTTGAAGGTGAGTAAGTCAGGGTCTCCCGGCCCCGCACCGACAAGGAAGACTTCTCCTATATCAGGCTCTTCTGCACCGCGTTGAATTTCTTCCTGTAGTAGCCGCTCTGCGCGCTGACTTTGCCCAGACAAAGCCGCTTCTGCAACAGGGCCATCGAGTACGCGCTCCCAAAAGCCACGACGCTCTTTAAAGCCCAATTTTGCCTTCACTTCATCGCGATAGCTCGTCACTAATGCGGATAGGCTGCCGTAGGCGGCGGGAATAATCGTTTCTAATTTGGCTTTAATTACACGTGTAAGCACCGGCGCGCCACCGCCACTAGATATAGCAATGGTCAGATTTTCACGCTCAACCACAGCCCCATTCACATAGTCACACTGAGCGGGACTATCCACCACATTGATTAATACATTCTGAGCTTGCGCTGCAGCATGTACCACTTGATTAACTGCCTCAATATCGGTGGCGGCAACAACCAGGCGCTTGCCCTGCAGGTCATCTTCATGAAACACGCGAGGTAAATGTTGTACTTCACCTGCATCGACCAGGCGCTGCAAATTAACGCCCAACTTTGGTGCAACAACAATCAGACGCGCACCAGATTTGATGATCATCTCTGCCTTGCGTGCGGCGACTTCACCGCCGCCCACCATGAGGCAATCTTTATCTTTTACATCTAACCAAATCGGTAAATAGCGCATTCAGGGGTCTCCACAACACCACAAAGCTTATATTGCAGCAATTATACGTTTAACAAAGCAAAAAGCTTGCTATGCTTATTCTTCGAATGAAAAATGACTGCTGAGCTATGGCTAAAATCCTCGGCGTGGGCAATGCCACGCTAGATATTATCAACAGCGTTTCCAACTATCCCAATGAGGATAGCGAAAACCGTGCCAACAGCCAGCGCATGGCCTTGGGTGGAAATGCAGCGAACTCGCTACACGTATTGGCACAGCTACAACACCGCTGTAGCTTTCTGGGAGTGCTCGCCTATGATGCCTTCGGCCACACCATTAAGGATGAGCTAAAGCGCCTAAATGTAGGTACTCGCCATTGCTATGCCACCCAAGGGCGCACCCCAACGTCTTATATCACCTTAAACGAAGAAAATGCCTCGCGCACCATTGTGCACTACCGCGATTTACCCGAGCTACACGCGACTCACTTTATCGATGAAGTGAATATACAGAAATACCAATGGCTGCACTTTCAAGCGCGGGATAATGTGGATGAGTTAGAACGCATGTTGCAACACTGTCGCCAGCAAGGCAGCAGTCAGCAGCGTATCTCCTTAGAAATTGAAAAGCCCCACGACAATGTCGAACGACTCATCCACTTAGCCGATGTTCTATTTTTCTCTAAAGACTACGCTCGTCATCACGGCTTTGATAATGCCAGCGACCTACTCATCGCTAGCCGCCAGTGGAACTCATCCGCATTGCGTGTGTGTGCCTGGGGTCGCAAGGGCGCTTTCTGTGATGCACCCCAAGCAGATAAACCCGGCTTTAGCCCCATCTATCACTCACCCGCCTTTGAGCCCGACGCTGTAGTCGATACAGTCGGTGCGGGGGACACCTTCAATGCGGGCTTTATCGACGCCCAATGCCGCGGGCTAGATCTAGAAGAATCTTTAATACATGCCTGCCGCTTAGCCGGGAAAAAGTGCGGGCAAGTTGGCTTTGATAACTTGGTCTAACGATGAATAACAGTGTTTATCTATGCAGTATTGAAGAAATACCTGAACCAGGCAGTAAAGAATTCCAACTAGAGCAATTTGATTTAACCTTCTTCATTGTGCGTAAAGCTGGTGATATTCGCGCCTATGTCAACAGCTGCCCACATACAGGGGCGCCACTCAATTGGCAGCCGGATAAATTTCTCAACTGTGAACAAGATTTGATTCAGTGCTCATTGCACATGGCTACTTTTGATATTTCCAGCGGAAAGTGTATTGCGGGACCTTGTATCAACAAAGGCTTACACAAGGTTGCAATTGAGATAAAAAATGGTGATATTTACTTTAGCGAACCACATATAGACTAAAAACAATGTACCAATGCCAAGACTGCACCCACAAAGCCAAGACCTTTCCCGGCGGCGTATGCACCGGTTG
>CAZBWS010000054.1:5162-8247 GCA_964495705.1 uncultured Gammaproteobacteria bacterium | reverse complement strand
GTTGTGGGTTTATCTGGCGATAGGCCTATATCGTCGCTTTTATATGGGTGAATGATAAACCGCCGTTATTGTAGGTAATCATCCAAGCTGCCTTCTAAGTGCTCATCATAAAATTCTAGATCATGCTGAATTTGCTTAAGCATTTGATATTCTTCAATCTTGCGCCAAGCATCACTGCCCTTAGGCTTGGCAGAGCTTACGGGGGGCTCTATATACATCTTGGATAATAACGGTGCTTTCTGCTTGATTCGATACTTCGTTGAGTGTCCCATCTTACCTACCTCGCTATATATTATATTTATAGACCCCATCCCAATGATCTGCGTGTGCATATAGGTAGTTTTGATGATAATTCGCTTTCAAACAATGTCAAAATAATCCAAATCAGATGATTTAAGAGCGGCGATGGAATTTGGCGGATTAATGGTATTTATTAATTTTTACAATGATCTGGGCTTCATATATTAGAAACTAGCGCTGCCACACCGCCGAGCGCACTTTCCATTCACCGTCGCTAGATTCATCTACAAAGGTCACAGTAAAGCGATGACTGTCGGCTTTCAGTCGCCCAGCTTCGGATTCAACATCCACACCCTTGGCCGCCATAAATGCAGATAACTCAACTCGATACTCTTGTGCAGAGACTGCCTGCATGCGGTGAATAACCGTAAAAATATTAATATTATTATTGCGCAATAAGTAAGCTCGGAAAATATTGTTCAAAGAATCCTTGTTGCCGTGTTCATCACTATAACTGTCCGATATATGCTCCGATAGACCTCTGCGGTTGCGTCCTTCTGCCGCATCCTCCATCTGCGCAATCACGGCTTTAATCTGCGCCTCAGGGGAGCTGGGCTCGCTGCTGCAAGCTAAAAGTAAAACAGCTAACAGTGCAGTAGAAAGGGTTTTTAATAATGTCATTGTTTTATTACCTTGTTATATATTCCCACCCAATCTACCGAACTATCCCCAAACACCATAAACTCAGGATTAAGCAAAGATTCCTTACTGTTGTAGCGTATAGGCTCGCCCTGCATCGTTTGCATCACCCCTCCCGCTTCTTCAACAATGACCTGACAAGCAGCGGTATCCCACTCAGAGGTTTTGCCAAAGCGCGGGTAGAGGTCTGCCAAGCCATCGGCAACAATACAGGATTTTAGCGAGCTACCCATGGGTACAAAGCTGTGTGCCCCTAAGGTTTCAGATAACTTGCCTAGATAAGCTTGAGTGCGTGGGCCTGGGTGACTGCGACTCGCCGTGATACGTAAAACCTCACTCACTTTACTGACTTGCATTTTCACAGCTGATTTTTGCTGATCGGACTTATACGCGCCATTGCCATGGGAGGCGACATAGGTTGTCTCTAGCACTGGCGCAAAGACCACACCGAGTACTGCCTTATTCTGGTGAATAAGGGCAATATTGACACTGAACTCCCCATTGCGCTTAATGAATTCCTTAGTACCATCTAAGGGATCAACCAACCAATAAGTTGTCCACGCTTGGCGTCGCTCAAAGGAAATGACTTCTTCTTCTGACAACACCGGAAACTGATCACCCAAGGTTTCCAAGCCGGCTTTGATTATATTGTGTGCCGCGAGGTCAGCCTCTGTTAATGGGGTGTGATCGGCCTTGTCTTGTACCGTAAAACCCGAGGCATAAATACTTAGAATTTCATGCCCAGCCGCTTCGGCTATTTTCACCACCTGCGGCTCTAGTTGCTTTAAGAAGGAACTATCTATCGATGACTCAGACATTCACCACTCCGCGCTGTAACATATCTCGAACTTGGAACAGTGCAGCAATAGTACGACCTTCGCAACAATCTTCTCTAGCAATAAGCTCGTGTAATGCGGATAGCTTCCAAGGGATCACTTCCAACTCTTCTGGCTCATCACCCTCTAGGCGTTTTTCATACAAGCCTTGCGCCAGCACCACATGGGTTTCATGGCCCATAAAGGTCGGCGCCAAGGTCAAGGTATTGATCTGCGTGAGTTGAGTCGCCCCCATACCGACCTCTTCCATCATCTCGCGATTTGCCGCTTCTAAAATCTCTTCGCCTTTATCAATACGCCCCTTTGGCAATACCAGTTCATAACGCTCTGTACCCGCAGCATATTCGCGAATTAACAACACCGTATCCGCGTCCAACAGGGGCACCATCATCACTGCCCCGCGCGGGCCACGCATCATGCGCTGATAATCGCGCTCTACGCCATTGGTGAAACGCAGCTGCAATTGCTCCAATTTCATAAGACCGGACTTTGCTACGGCGTCAGCAGGAATTTCATGCAGGGCTAGCAGTTCCGGACCTTCGCGCAATTTATCTTTAATGTCTTTTAACATGGGCACTTCTTTATGCTAATTTACACTCAAACATAACATAGATAGCAGGTCATCCGCATGAGCAATATTATCAATATCAACTGGGATCAGATTGATACCGTATTGCTGGACATGGACGGCACCCTGTTGGATCTCAATTACGACAGCCACTTCTGGTTCACGCACCTGCCCAAGCGCTATGCGCAAATACACGGTGGAGATATCGATCAAGTGCGCATGAACCTGCACCGCCAAATCATGGCCAAGAAAGGCAGCCAACAATGGTACGACTTAACCTTTTGGAGTGATGAGCTAGGCGTTGATATCAGCGCACTCAAGCGTGAGACTCAACACCTCGTCAACACACTGCCTTACACCCACCGTTTTTTAGACAAAATGCAGGCCATGGGCAAAGAACTCTACATCGTCACCAATGCCCATATCGACGGTGTAGACATTAAATTAGGCCAAACGGATATTGAACACTATTTTAAGCGCATCGTCGTGGCCTTTGAATACAACCAGCCCAAGGAAGCGGCTGAATTTTGGCCCCTGTTACAGGCCGACCTCGGCTATGACCCTGCGCGAACACTATTTGTAGACGACAACGCGGATGTGGTGCAAGCAGCCATTAATGCGGGTATCGGGGAAGTGGTGGGGCTGCGCTGCCCTGATTCGATAGGAACGCGCAATGAAATGGTGGGGATGCAGGCGGTGGATAATTTGAGTGGGATTACGCCCTAATTTCGCTTCAGTGTAG
>CAZBWS010000054.1:0-5062 GCA_964495705.1 uncultured Gammaproteobacteria bacterium | reverse complement strand
AGTGTAGTCGTTATTTATCATTCTCAAACTTAACCAACGCCGGCAAAAAATATTCGCTGACAAATAGCGGATAACCACCCACGTTAAATAGCGATCGTCGCCCCCACGCTTTGCGCTGGGTGTCTAAGGGCAACACATCAACTTTCTTGCGCTGTAAATGCGGGTCAGAAAATAAAAAAGCTCCCAAGGGCTGATCGCCTAAACACGCAAGACGGCGTTGCTTACCTTTCAGCGAACTTAAAGGGATCACACTACGCGCATAGACACAGGCTTGATTTGAACACAGCAATTCCACTTCACGAATAGTCGCCATCGCACCAATACGCTCACCCAGCGCCAAGCATTCTTCCACCTGCATAGTCTGCACGCCTTGATTTAACAAACGCACTTTGAACTCGCCTTGACTCAAGCTAATCAAACGCTGAGTCAGCGAAGACTGGTCGGCAATCCAGTGATGGAAGGCTTTCGGCACACGGGCGAGCGCAGTTTTATCAATCTTGGCAAAGTGATGGGGCGGGGTGGGTTTCACTGTGTGATTCTTTATATTAGCTGAGCCGTATTATTACACATTGGAAAATTTCTGCAGATTACCCAGCCAGCGCTGAATGATCTGTGGGATATTTTTATCTTGCTCGCGCAACATCTGCGCGGCCAAGCCATGCACCTCTTCCAGCATATCCGCATCGCGAATTAGATCCGCTACACGAAAATCCATCAAGCCCGTTTGTCGTGTACCCAGTACTTCGCCAGGGCCGCGCATATCCAAATCTTCCTTGGCGACCACAAAGCCGTCATTGGTGGAACGCATAATATCTAAACGCCGCCGGCCTTTTTGACCCAAGGGATTTTTATACAATAATACGCAGGAGCTTTCTACTGCACCACGACCCACACGACCGCGCAATTGGTGTAATTGTGATAAACCCAAGCGCTCGGCATTTTCCATAACCATTAATGAAGCATTAGGTACATCAACGCCGACTTCTATCACCGTTGTGGCTACGAGTAGGTCTGTATCCCCTGCTTTAAAAGCAGCCATTACCTGTTGTTTTTCTTGGGGCTTCATACGCCCGTGCACTAGGGCGACATTAACACCGGGCATTTGTTCGCCTAATTGTTGGGCAGTATCTTCCGCCGCCTGGCATTGAAGTGCCTCTGATTCTTCAATCAAGGTACACACCCAATAAGCCTGCTTACCTGTGGTGCAAGCTTGTTGTATGCGCTGCACTACCTGCTCGCGCTTGGTTTCTGGCAGGGCCACGGTTTTCACAGGTGTACGCCCCGGCGGCAGCTCATCAATCACGGAGTAATCTAAATCTGCATAGGCGGTCATCGCCAAGGTGCGAGGAATGGGGGTTGCAGTCATAATAACTTGATGTGGGCTAAAGCCCGACGTCTTACCTTTTTCTCGCAAGGCCAAGCGCTGACCCACCCCAAAGCGATGTTGCTCGTCAACAATCAGCAACGCCAAATTTTTAAAGACCACCTCAGATTGAAATAAAGCATGAGTGCCCACCATTAGCTGTACTTCCCCTTCGGATAACTGCTGTAGCACTAGCTGCCTTGCCTTGCCTTTTATCCGTCCTGAAAGCCAGCCCACTTGTATACCAAGTGGCTCACACCAGTTTTTCAAATTCGCATAATGTTGCTCAGCTAATAACTCTGTCGGCGCCATTAACGCCGCCTGCTGCCCGGCTTCTATGGCATTAACTGCCGCGATCGCAGCAACCACTGTTTTACCCGACCCCACATCCCCCTGCACCAAACGCAGCGCGGGATAACTACGCGCTATATCTTTTTTTATTTCAGCAACAACACGCTCTTGAGCATGAGTTAACTGAAACGGCAGCTGTTCGCGAAAGCCTTGCTCATAACGCCCGTTAACGTGAATAGTCACAGCAGCCTCTTGCTGTATGCGCTGGCGCATCTGCTGCATAGACAAATGATGCGCGAGCAACTCTTCAAAGGCCAAACGCTGCTGTGCAGGGTGTATGCCTTCTGTTAACTGATAGACCGAGTCTTGAGGTGTAGGTTGATGCACTAGGCGCAAGGCATCCGCTAATGAATACTCAGCTGATTTAGCGGGCAGTAGATCCGGCAGCATATCCGCATTCAATGCTTCCAGAACTTGCAGGGCAATCTTACGCAACGTGCCCTGCTGTACGCCTTCGGTTGCAGGGTAAATCGCGGTTAAACGATCATCCAAATCTTTCTGTAAATCCGTTCCCGGCGCTATACCCGTACGATACTCCGGATGCGCCATGGAGAAATCACCGTTATAGCTCTGCTTGACCTCACCAAAACAACGCACTTTCGTTCCGCGCTGCAGGGCCTCTTTTTGCGACTGGTTAAAGTGGAAAAAACTCAGCTGTAAGCTGCCCGTGCCATCCGAAATTTGCACGGTTAATATACGCCGCCGACGGACAACGACTTCCGCATGCTCAACCTCTCCCTCAACGACTACGGCAGCGCCATCTTGCAACGCGCCTATCGAAGTCACTCGCGTCCGATCTTGGTAACGTAATGGTAAATGAAATAGCACATCTTGAATCGTGTGCAGGTGCAGCTTGGCCAGCTTCTCCGCCATCGCGGGGCCTACGCCTTTGAGATATTTTACCGAGTCAGATAGTTGCATTGAGATTAATGTAGGAGCTCTTTGCAAGGGCGATTTTGTTGGTGCCTATCGCCGTTGCAAACGGCTCCTACAAATAGCGCTAACGTAGCTCTAGAACCGCATCCATTTCCACCGCCGCATCTTTGGGTAGCTGCGCCACACCAATCGCCGCACGCGCTGGATAAGGTTGCTCGAAATATTCCGCCATAATCGTGTTTACGATAGTGAAGTTGCCTAGATCTGTAAGGAAAATATTCAGCTTAGCCACATCAGCCAGTGAACCACCCGCCGCCTCTGCCACTGCCGTTAGGTTGTTGAAAACCTGATGAATATCCGCCTCGATACCACCCGCCACCATTTCCATGGTTTCTGGAACAAGTGGAATTTGGCCGGACATATACACTGTCTTGCCCACTTTAACCGCTTGGGAATAAGTTCCGATAGCCTGTGGGGCTTTATCGGTAGAGATAATTTCTTTGCTCATAATATGCTCCTAAATTTTGAGCATATCGTAGCACTAGGAAGAGTATGCGGATAGGTCAGAAACAACCTATCCGCATAGGGTGTTACAAAATATAACGGGACAGATCTTCGTCCTGCACCAACTCTCCAATACGCTCATCCACATAAGCCGTATCAACAACGAGCGTCTCACCGTTTCGGTCAGAGGCATCAAAGGAGATCAAATCCAGCAGCCGCTCCATCACCGTATGTAAGCGGCGTGCACCAATATTCTCGGTACGTTCATTTACCTGCCAGGCAACTTCAGCAATGCGGCTAATGCCCGACTGATCAAACTCAAGAGTCATTCCCTCAGTACCAATTAAGGCGGTGTATTGCTTAGTCAGGGAGAAATCAGGTTCTGTTAAAATCCGCTCAAAGTCGTTCGCGGTTAAGGAGTCCATCTCCACTCGAATCGGTAGGCGACCCTGCAACTCAGGAATTAAATCCGAGGGTTTCGACAGATGAAAGGCACCCGATGAGATAAATAGAATATGATCCGTTTTGATCATGCCGTATTTAGTACTCACTGTACTTCCTTCTATCAAAGGCAATAGATCACGCTGCACCCCTTCGCGAGAAACATCGCCGCCACTGCGGTCTGCGCGGGTACAAATTTTATCAATCTCATCTAAGAAAACGATACCGTTTTGCTCGGTGGCTTCTAGCGCTTTGTGCTTGAGTTCATCCTCATTAATCAGCTTGCCCGCCTCTTCGTCCACCAGCATCTTCAAGGCATCTTTAATTTTTAATTTGCGACTTTCAGACTTACCCGCTCCACCCATGCCTTTAAACATACCCTGGAGCTGGCTCGTCATCTCCTCCATACCGGGAGGTGCCATAATTTCTACACCGACTTGAGGTGCGGCAAGGTCGATCTCTATTTCCTTATCGTCTAGGTCGCCTTCACGTAGCTTCTTGCGAAATTTCTGGCGGGTGTCATTATCAGCAGGCTTTTCTTCTTCTGCAGCAAAACCAAAGCCCGTATCCTGAGGGCGTGGTAGCAACACATCTAAGATTCGATCTTCGGCAGCATCTTCTGCACGTGGCCAAACCTTAGCCTTCTCCTGCTCACGTACCTGCTTCACAGCAATATCCGCAAGGTCTTTAATAATCGATTCGACTTCGCGCCCCACATAACCAACTTCGGTAAACTTAGTGGCTTCCACTTTCACAAAGGGAGCATTGGCTAACTTGGCAAGGCGGCGAGCAATTTCCGTTTTACCTACGCCCGTAGGACCAATCATTAAAATATTCTTAGGCGTGATTTCTTGACGCGCATCTTCGCTCAGCTGCATTCGACGCCAGCGATTACGCAGAGCAATTGAGACCGCACGCTTGGCGTCGTGCTGGCCGATAATATGTTTGTCCAATTCTTGAACAATTTCGCGGGGAGTCATAGATGACATAATATTAAAGCTCTTCAATCGTCAGGTTTTCATTAGTGTATACGCAGATACTGGCGGCAATTTTCAAGCTACGCTCAACAATATCCCGCGCACCCAACTCCGTATTGTCATACAGCGCCTTCGCCGCAGACTGGGCAAAAGTACCACCAGAACCGATAGCGATAAAGTCTTCTTGGGGTTCGATCACGTCGCCATTGCCCGTTAATACTAACAGCGCATCTTCATTCGCAACGATCAACAGGGCTTCTAAATTGCGCAGCATTTTATCCGTGCGCCAATCCTTAGCCAGCTCAACTGCAGCGCGCTGCAGGTTGCCGCTGAATTGCTCCAGCTTGCCTTCAAATTTCTCAAACAAGGTAAAGGCATCTGCCGTTGCTCCAGCAAAACCAACAATGACCTTGTCATGATAAATACGGCGCACCTTGCGGGCATTGCCCTTCATAACAGTATTGCCGAGACTTACTTGGCCGTCGCCACCGACGACGACTTGATCACCGCGCTTAACGCCGATGATCGTGGTTCCGTGATATTGTTCCAC
>CAZBWS010000053.1:0-16867 GCA_964495705.1 uncultured Gammaproteobacteria bacterium | reverse complement strand
CTGAGCTAGCGGATAACGCGGTAGATACCGCAGCGATTCAAGACAACGCAGTCACAGGGGATAAGCTAGCAGATAACTCTATTGATAGCGATAATATAATCGATGGATCGGTAACAAAGGACGATTTAGACACGAACCTACAAAACACAATAAATACCCTATCCGCATTAACGGGGATAGGATCCACTGCATCTGGAACCAATAGTGTCTTATTAGGCAATGGCAGTAATATTACTGGAACAGGGCAAGACGCTTTATCTATTGGTAATAATAATGCGGTTAATGCTGATGGTAATCGTGTATTTGGTAACGGTAATAATGTAACTGGTACTACCAATGAAATTTACGGTTCAAATAACACAGTAACGGGCTCTCGAAATGAAGGTGTATTTGGTTCAGGTAATACGGTAGCTGGTAGCCAGAATGCGATTTACGGTGATAATAATAATATCGCTGCGGATGCCAGTGTTGTTTTAGGTAATTCAAATTCACTCGCAGTAAGCGCCGATAATAATGTGGTTGTAGGTTCTAGTAATACTGCAGTTGAGACAGCTAACAATATTGTTGTCGGTAATCGTATCGCAGTAAGTGGCGGTACGGGGAACACGGTTGTTGGTGATGACGCCCAAGTTACTGCTAGTAATTCTGTTGCAATCGGGCGCGGCTCTATTGCTAGCGAAAATAATACTGTTTCTATTGGATCAAGCTCGCAAACTCGTCGACTCACTAATGTTTCTGCAGGTGTTGAGCGTAGTGATGCCGCTACCTATGGCCAGTTACAAGACTTGAATGCTCGTGTCGCTGACCAAGTCAGCGCCGCCTATGCGGGTATTGCCAGTATTGCGGCTTTTAGCGGTGCAACTATAGCTCCCTCAGCACCGGGTAAAACGACATTAGGCTTGGGTGCAGGTTACTACCGCAGTGAATCGGGCTATGCATTAAACGTATCACATTGGGTGAACTCAGATTCGGGGCGTAAAGTGGTGCTTAATTTAGGTGTTGCAGGAAATTCTTCGGAGCACAGCGTAACGAAAGTTGGCGCTGGTTTTGAGTTTTAAAGGGCGTATTGGAGATATGATCATGATTAAAAAATTAACTGTAATACTCGGCTTAGCAGCCAGTACAACGCTAATGGCGGAAAACCAATATGGTCAATTACCCGTCTCCGCAGATCTTTGTGTCACTGTTAGTAATGCGATGGGGATAGACTTAGGTTCAGGTATGGACGTTGCAATACATGGTAAAGCGGGAGGAGGGTTGCGTAAGGCAGCCGATGTTTATGCTGCCTTTGAAATGGATTTGTCGGGTAGCTTTGCTGCTGCCGTCTCTGTTGGGGGATCCGCAGACACCGAAACCTGTGTAGATATGGTGAATGTAGATGAGGCTTCTCTTTCAGCAGCTGATTTAGAAATTTATAATTTGTTACGCCGTCAATTCTCTCATTCGCCAGAGCCTTTAGATTTCAATGAAATGGGCACGAATGTAATCAGAAATTCGACAGCGTTGAGCGTGTCTCAAACTCAGGCTAATGCTTCCATAAACGTCATATCGGCTCAGTTCGATTTCATAGACAGTTTATTGTTTGATCCGATTAACCCAATTAATCAAGTCAATCAAATGATCCAGATAGCAGATCACGCTTCAGCAATATTGCCTCCTAGGTTGGCAAGAGGCCTAAGAGAAATTGATCAAGTCGTTATACGCCACTTGGGTAATATTGACTTGATCAATAGGTCATGCGCAGATTTAACTAATGGCAAAATAGAACACTTGGGCGATGAAGTGATTACTAAACTTCAAGAGTTCTGTGATATAGCTATTCTGTTTAGAAGCGACACGATTGCTGAGCTACAAAATTTAGTTGCACTATTAAGTTCCAATAGTAGTGTTGCTAGTAATTTAACCAGGATTGTTGGGGAGGTTAACAAGCTACAAACACTAGGCAATGGAATTAGTAGTGCAGTTGGTGATGTTGTAGATTTTGGCGACCAAGTCGTATCTCAATTGTTAGGGACCATTGATACTATTAATAATGTGGGTATTAATATTGAAGGTGCTATCAATGTCGCAGAACAAGCCGTTGATAATAGTTTAACGGGCGTTGTTACAGCTACAAATGTAATTAGTTCAGCCAGTGGAGGTATTTTAACAGCAACACAGGCAGCACAGGGTTTCCTGCAAACTACGGTTAGACCTGCGGTGCAAACAGCAAAGGATTTGACAATTAATTTACCTAGTATTGTGCAAAATGAAATCGACACCACACTCTGTGAATTTCAAATAGTACATGACACGGGCATCCCAAATGTTTTCGGGGGGGGCAATATTGTGATAACACTGCCTAGATTTGGAACATTACCAATTGTTAAAGACACTCTGTGTAGATAGTGAGGAAATACAAAGATGAAAAAATCCACTCAAAATATTGCTTTTTTTGCTATTGCTCTCTTGAGCATTGTAGAAGCAGTGAGTGCTGGCGCGCTGGTTTCTCAACAAACATGTAATAACGTCAGTCATACAATTGATTTTGGCGGCGGTGTTGAATTGATGAATGTT
The DNA here is from genome assembly GCA_964495705.1 of uncultured Gammaproteobacteria bacterium. Classification (GTDB taxonomy): domain Bacteria; phylum Pseudomonadota; class Gammaproteobacteria; order HTCC5015; family HTCC5015; genus CAZBWS01. The sequence goes on along the minus strand of CAZBWS010000053.1, from coordinate 14,311 downwards.
GAAGTAGAAGCTGCTGGCGGTGCTGGCTGGCAACTGGGGTTTGTAGGTGAAATTAATGCCCAAGCTGAGATTAGCCTGGTTAATGCTAACCTTGGTGCAGGCAGTTCGGCAGACTTCTCTTTGAAAGTGTGTGTAGATACAGTGGAATTGGCTAATATGCTGAATGCTGGCTTATTAACACCTAACCAGGCTGAGGTGGCACAGCTGTATTTAGGGCAAGGATCCTTGAATCAACAACAGCAAAATGACTTGCGCCATAGTATATTAAATTACGCCAGTGTGACTGGAATGAATGTCCGTGCAGCAGAGGCGGGCTTACGCCCAGCAGCGAGTTTAATAGACGGTCTATATCGCTCGGTTACAGGCGAGTTGTCAGTTATTGATATGGTTGACGAAGGAGTTTTCATAAGTAAGGCATTAGTTCAGGCTATTCCTGTACCTGCAAAATTAGTAAGTCGCATTGAGAACATAGAACAGACGATGGCTAGACGTTTTAGCCAGGCAGAGTTGGGGTTGGGCGAGTTTTGTGATCCTTCGGTGTTAAGTTCAGGTAATGCGGTTGCTTCTGTATTTAGTGGTTTGTGTGGAGAAATTGCAGAGTTAAGTAATACTGGAAGAGAACTTCAGAATACTATTCAGCTATTAGGGAATTTTGGCGAAGATGTAGGTAAAGAACTCGCAGGGCTAAGCAGAACTGTCAATCGAGTGAGCTCTGCTATGGGACAGATAGGAGGTAATGTCTCTAATGCAAAGAATAAATTGGATGTAAGTTTTAGTCAGATTCAAAGTGCTGTAAACAGAGTGACCTCCGTTGGAGGTAGTGCACAAAACTCCCTCCAAACTGCTGGCAGTAACTTATCAACTGCAGCGAGTAATATCCAACAAACCATTGATGTGATTAGAACGACAACTGTCGACGTGATTGAAACGGTTGTCCAAGATATTGATGATGTAGCTCAAGCATTAAATACACTTATTCAACCAATTGTTACAGCGGTTCAAGACTTTCCTTCTGCGGTAGCAAATTTCTTTGCCGGTTTACTGTAATTAATATAGAGCGTCTTGATATTATCAGGGCGTTATAAGGGGGGGAGTTTGTATAAAAGTAAATTAATTTTGCTACTGTGTCTTTCAGTAATGGCTTGTACTGGGTCTGGTTCAGGTTCAGGCGAGATAGTGAGTTCGGAAGAGCTGTTTAATCGTGCCCCCGTTTTTATATCGACAGCTAGGGTTAATAGCCCAGAAAATACCAGTCTTATTCAGTTTACCCCTGAGGCTAGGGATAGTGATGAAAATAATACACTCACTTACTCCTTGTCTGATGGAGTGGATAAGTCGTTATTTAGTTTTAATTCCAATACATTGGAATTGCAATTTCTAGCTTCTCCTGATTTTGAGAAACCTCTAGACAGTAATAAAGACAATACCTATGAATTAGAGTTTTTGGTGTTTGATGGTTTTGCGTCGGCAAAGCAGGCAATGCAAATTCTTGTTGTTGATGTAGCAGAGAAACCTAGCTTTACGTCGGCGAATGCGTTGAATAGCCCAGAGTATGTCCGTATAACAGAACAACGCTTAACCGCGGTGAGTAATTTTACTGGTGCGACCTTAACTTATAGTGTGACGGGTGGCGCAGACCAAGCTAAGTTATCAATCGACTCAACTAGTGGTCTTATCAGCTTTTCCTCTACCCCTGATTTTGAAATACCAGGGGATGCTGATGGTGACAATATCTATGAATTAGAAGTGAATGTTAGTAATGGTTTTTTTAATGCCCAGCAATTATTGACTCTTACGCTAACGGACTCTTTTTCTCCGATTACTAGCTTTACAGTAGATAAAGGCAATGCAAAGCGCAGTTTGAAGTTTGACTGGGCCTTGCTCGATGCCGACTTGCCCGATCAGTTTTCAATATTATCCAGTACTGACGGAACGCAAGATTATCAAGTGTTGACAGGCGCTGAGTCCATCGATAAAAACTTACGTACTATTGAGTTAGTGATTCCATTGCATTTGACAAATTTCAACGAAACTTTATTTCGCCTAGAGGAAAGAACAACGGCTGGAGATACCTTGGTTGAAAGTGACCCTGTCAACCTATCTGAATTAAACTCTTCTGCTGATTTAATTGATTTTTTGAAAGCATCTAATGCTACAACGGAAGATGAATTTGGCTATAGCACAGTGTTGTCTGGCGATGGTTTAACGCTGGCTGTTAGCTCACATGCAGAGGACAGTAATGCAACCTTAATTGATGGCGATGAAGGTAATAATGACCCGTCCACAGAAAATTCGGGAGCAGTTTTTATCTATGTTAACTCTTCTGGTACTTGGCAAAAGCAAGCTTATATCAAAGCATCTAATACAGGGCAGGGAGATTTTTTCGGCTTACCCGTAGCGCTATCTGAAGACGGAAATACTTTGGCAGTGTCGGCTCACCTTGAAGACAGTGATTCAGACGGTATCAATAGCAATGAAGCAGATGATAGTGCACTACAGTCTGGAGCGGTTTATATTTATGTTCGCAACGGAGTAACCTGGAGTAAACAGGCCTACATTAAAGCATCTAATTCTGATGCGGGTGATTTTTTTGGTATTGCCATTGATTTATCAGACGACGGTAACACCTTAGTTGTGGGGGCGAGTAATGAAAGCAGTGACTCTAAGCTTATCGGAGGCAGCCAGAATAACGATGCTAGCCAATCCGGTGCTGCTTATGTCTTTGTGCGCTCGGCAAGTAGCTGGAGCCAACAAGCTTATATCAAAGCCACAAATACCGGTGTGCAAGATAATTTTGGCCGCAGTGTGGCTTTGGATGGCTTAGGCAATACCTTAGTGGTTGGTGCCCCCCTAGAAGACTCTAATGCTCAAGGGGTTGACGCAGAACAGAATAATAATGATGCAGAAAACTCGGGATCTGCCTATGTCTTTACACGAAATGCAACAAGTTGGACTCAGCAAGCTTACTTAAAAGCCGATAATTCAGGGGCGGAAGACTTGTTTGCCCAGTCTGCCAGCTTGTCGGCAGATGGAAATACTTTACTGTTAGGCGCACCCGGTGAGTCTGCGGCCTCACTTGCTGGGCAAGTTGATGCTGAGGACAATAGTGCAGTCGCTACAGGAGCGGCATATATCTTCACACGTTTAGGTGAAGTTTGGACCCAGCAAGCTTATTTGAAAGCGACTGAGGCTAAGGCAGGTGATGCCTTTGGCTTTGCGTCAGCCTTATCTGGAGATGGTGATACCGCTGTGCTGGGAGCTTATTTAGAAGACAGTGAAAGCCTGGGCGTGAGTAGCTTAGAAGATAATGTTGCAGCCAATGACGCGGGTGCGGCTTATGTTTTTCAACGTAATGATGATGTATGGCGTCAGATCAATTATTTAAAAGCCTCTAATACCGAGTCGAATGACCATTTTTCTCGATCAGTGAGTATTGCAAAGGACGGGCAGTCTTTAGCAGTAGGGGCGGAGGGAGAATCTAGTCAAGCGCCAGCTTCTGACGCTAACCAGCTAGATAATAGTCAATCACAGTCTGGCGCTGTATACATTTACTAAAAACCAAATCATATGAAAAATTTAATCCCATTATTCTCCTTGTTAGTTTTATTGCCTGTTAATGTTTTAGCTCGAGATATTTATTTAGGCGTGGGGCTCGGAAAGTCATCGTTTAACCCTGACACGGACCAGCAAGATACGGATGTTTTTGGGAATAGTTACCAGCTACTGGCAGGGTATGAATTTAATGATACTTGGGCCGCTGAATTTCGCGCGGTAGATCTGGGGCGTGTAAAATTTAGACCAAAGGGTTCTACTGATTACATTACTTCGGCTTTAAGTGTGGTTTATAGAAAAAACTTACTCAAGGGCAGCCCATGGGATTGGTATGCATTAGCGGGTATGAATACGATGACGCGCAATTCAGACAGTGTAGCTATTAAGCGTCGCAGTGCAGGCCGAGTTCATTTAGGTGCAGGTTTGCAATACAATATTAATACTGCTTGGGCTGCCAAGGGTGACTGGGTCTATTATGATAAAGATGCTAGAACAATGAGTTTTAGCCTAGTTTACCGCTTTGGCCAAGCAGAACCACAAGCAACATTCAGCGACACGCTATTGACTGCTGTTACCCCGCCTATTAATCAGGAAATTATCACTGTTCAGCCTGAAGTGCTGCTTGAAAATGAAATTGTAGAACCCGCCCATAATGACCTTGTTGATGCCAAGGCTTATAGTATTGATTTGTCGGCTATAAAATTTAATTCTAACTCGGCTGAGCTTTTGCCTGAATCTCGAGCACGGTTGCAGGAGTTAATTCAGGGCTTGCGCGAGCAGCCTGCTTTAAGCGGTGAAGTCCGAGGGTATACCGATAGCTCTGGGAATGCTCAAAGCAATCAAGTGTTATCCGAACAAAGAGCAATAGCTGTGCGTGCATATCTTATAGGACAGGGTATTGCCCCGCAACGCATACGCGCGACGGGCTATGGCATAAAAGACCCTATAGCAAATAACGCCACTAAGCAGGGTCGAGAGCAAAACCGAAGAATTGTCTTTATTGCAGATTAAGATTTTTTTATTAGGGCGCATTCAATCTAATGACCTTAGTTACCCCGTGACTCTTTTTCACAAGATCGGTTTCTATACGCAATTGTAGCGAGCGACAGCTTGTCATACTGTTAGTACACGTTCTGTGAGACTAATAGTATGAAAACTGATATACAAGGTATGGCGCTGGGTTTGGTGAGTCGCTTTACGGGTTCTGAGTTTAGCCACAAGCACAATTTAAATGGCCCTGTTAATCGCGTGGCTTATTTACTACCCGCGCAGGCTTTAAAACCATAGTCACTCTGGCACGGCCGTTTAAGAAAGTGCGTGATAAGCGCAAGGGCAAGCGTCTGAAGCATGCAGAGCCGCCTTGCCGCCTATGAGGCGGATAAGCAAGAAAAGATGCCTGTTGGGCTTGAGTTACAGTTGGGCGAGCTCGGCTTGAGCTATCTCTCCATTGCGGAAGAACACGGCGGTGCTGCCACTCACTACGGTATTGTTACAGGGGCATTGATCGCTGAAGACTTGGCTCATGGTGATATGAGTATCGCCTATGGCTTGCTGTCTCCCTTGTCGGTAGCCAGTGCGATTAGCCGCTGGGGCGATGCGGGTCAGCAGGAGACCTATTTAGAAAGCTTTGTGGAGGAGCAACCACCGAAGGCAGCAATCGCCGTGCAGAGCGCAGTGCCTTATTTAACCCACAGCAATTATCGACGCAGGCAACGGCAAGCAGCACGGGACACACCCTTAATGGCGAGAAGTCCTTGGTGCCACTCGGTGGTGCAGAACTGTATTTGGTTGCAGCCAAATTAAATGGTCAGCTCCGTGTGTTTATTGTTGAGGCGGGCACACAAGGCTTAGGCTGGTTAGATGACCCCGCGATGGGGTTGAAGGCGGCGCAGACAGGCACGCTAGTACTGGATCAAGTACAGCTTCCACCGTCCGCCTTACTCGGTGATACGGACTTTGATTACCAAGCCTTTATTGATCTCGGTGTATTGCACTGGTGCGCTATGGCCGTGGGTTGCTGTCAGGCGGTTTTAGGTTATGTAGTTCCCTATGTGAATGCGCGCGAAGCTTTTGGCGAGCCGGTGAGTCATCGCCAAGGCGTGGCCTTTATGGTGGCGAATATGGGCATTGAGCTGGAGTCTATGCGTCTTTTATTGTGGCGTGCCGCGAGCCTTGTAGAGCAGGGTTTAGACTTTCATAAAGAAGCGTTTTTAGCGCGCCATCTCTGTGCTGAGCGTGCCATGGAAATAGGCACTAACGGTGTGCAGCTGCTCGGTGGCCACGGCTATGTGAAAGAGCACCCAGTGGAGCGTTGGTATAGAGATTTAAGAGCCATGGCCATTATTCACGGCTTACATTTATAAAAGGGGTAAGCAATGATTAATTTAGAAATACCGAAGAAGTTTAAGCCCCTGATCAATCAGGCCTTTCAAGCGGCAGACAATGTATTCCGCCCCGTATCGAGGAAATACGATAAGGGTGAGCACGACTACCCTGTAGAGCTGGATATGTTCTCCTCGATTATGGATGGCATGAATGATGCGCTAGCGGACGATGCCGTTGGCACAGGCAAGCTCAGTGCGAAGTATAAAGGTTCGGGGGTGCGCAATGGCGTAAACATGAATACGGTACTAGGCCTGGCCGAGCTGTGTTGGGGGGGGGAGGAGCCTTAACCTTACCTCGGCAGGGCTTAGGTAACGCGGCGATCAGCGCGGTGGCTAGTGATGAACAGCTAGAGCGTTTCGGCAACTCTTGGGCGGCGATGGCTTTAGGTGTGGCTAGAGCCTCCCTAGAGCCTCCCTAGAGCGTACTAAAGAGTTAATGCAGCAGAGTGGCATGCGGATAAGCTATGGCAAGCCCGCCAACTTAGATAGCGCTATCGTGGCGCAGGTATACAAGATGGAGGCTGACCTTGAGGGAGCACGCCTGCTGACCTTAAAAGCGGCTTGGATGGCAGATAATGCAAAGCCAAACTCCCTAGAAGCCTCTATGAGCAAGGCAAAAGCCGGACGAGTCGCGAATGAGATTACCCTAAGTGTGTTGAGCTATGTTCTACACTGGGCTATAGCGAAACCGAACTGCTGGAGAAGTGGGCGCGTGATTCTAAGATATTAGATATCTTTGAAGACACCCAGCAGATTCAGCAATTGATTGTTGCCAGACGCTTGCTGGGGAAGTCATCTGCTGAACTGAAGTAGCTGGAGGTGATTTCTTGTATAATGAGTCTCGCCTATTAAAATTCAAGCCGAATGAAAGACACGATTTATACCGACGAACAAGCTGTGGTTGATTTCACCTTTGATGAAAAGGTGGTGTCGGTATTTCCCGACATGATCAACCGCTCGGTGCCTGGCTACCCGACGATCATCAAAATGATCGGCAGCTTGGCTGAGCGCTATGTGCAGCCCAATACCCGCTGTTATGACTTAGGCTGTTCCTTAGGGGCGTCGACCTTTGCCATGCGTCATCATGTGCCGAAGGACAGTGTAGAGATTATTTCCGTGGATAATTCACAGGCGATGCTGGGTAAATTCCAGCAGGCGATTGAGCTGGATAACCATCACCGTGGCGAAGGTGCCATGATTATTCGTCAGCTTGGTGATATTGCTGAGGTGGATATTCAAAATGCTTCCATGGTGGTGTTGAACTTTACCCTGCAGTTTATTCCCGTCGAACAGCGCAAGGCGATGATTCAGAAGATCTATGACGGCTTAGTTGATGGTGGTGTTCTGGTGTTATCTGAGAAAGTAGTTTTTGACGATGCGCACATGAACGAGCTATACATCGACCTGCATCACAGCTTTAAAAAATCTCAGGGCTATAGCGAATTAGAAATTGCTCAAAAGCGCTCGGCGATTGAAAATGTATTGGTACCGGAAACCCTAGAAACCCATAAGACGCGCTTTGATGAGGCGGGCTTTAAGTCTTCCGATGTTTGGTTTCAGTGCATGAATTTTGCGTCCTTAGTGGCGATTAAATAGTTATGAAAAATCCAGTCAATGAACAGCTAATAGACTATCCGCATTTAGAGGAAATGCTGACAGAGTACTTCCCAGAGGAAGCCTGGCAGGATTGGTTTGCCTCCTTGCCTGCGGTGGTGAATGAAACCTGTAACCCAAAACGCCACGGCGACCTACAAGGCTGGCTAGAGACTCTAGGTTCCTTGCCTTCGGCTAAGGTAGAAGACTTTGATCTATCCGCAGCGCGAATGCGGATAGGCTCAGGGCAAGGTATTTCAGAGGATAGCCAGCAAGCGCTAAAGGAAAAACTACTGGCTTTAAAGCCTTGGCGTAAAGGGCCTTTTGAAGTTCAAGGTATACATATCGATACAGAGTGGCGCTCGGACTGGAAGTGGGCACGTGTCGCGCCGCATATTAATTTAGTAGGCCGCCGAGTATTAGATATTGGCTGTGGCAACGGCTACTACGCACTGCGCATGCTGGGCGCTGGAGCCTCCTGTGTCGTGGGCGTCGATCCCAGTCCGCGTTTTATTGTGCAGTACAATGCGATTAAACACTTTTTGCCACAGCATCCTAACTTCCATTTACTGCCGATTGGCATCGAGCACTTAGAAGAGAAAATGCCCTGGTTTGATACCGTTTTCTCCATGGGGGTTTTCTACCACCGCCGCTCGCCGATTGATCACTTGCTAGAGCTGCGCCACAAACTGCGCAGCGGCGGTGAGCTAGTTTTAGAAACCTTAGTGATAGAGGGCGGTGTGAACGATGTACTCGTACCCGATGACCGCTATGCGATGATGCGTAACGTTTGGTTCTTGCCCTCCTGTGCCGCCTTGGAGCTATGGGCAAAAAGAGCTGGCTTTAAGCATATCCGCATTGTAGATGTTAGTGATACGAGTCTTGATGAGCAGCGCGCCACCGAGTGGATGTCCTTTCACTCCCTAGAAGACTTCTTAGACCCTAAGGATCACTCTAAGACGATAGAGGGGCACCCAGCGCCAAAACGCGCTGTGTTGGTTGCTGAGGCGCCTTAATTTGAGCGTGCCGACTAAGAGGCATCAAACTTTTCTATAAAGTCGGTTGCCTGTTGAGAGTCTATAGGCTTACTAAAGTAATAGCCTTGAGCAACTTCACAGCCCATGGTTTTTAAGTGCTGTAAAGTTTCTTGGTTTTCGATTCCTTCTGCGACAACATTGATATCAAAGGTATGTGCTAAGTTAATTGTGGCCTCAACAATTAACTGGTCTTCACGGCTGAGCAGCATATTCGTCACAAAGGATTTATCAATTTTAAGTGTGCTGATTGGGTAGTCTTTTAAATAGCTTAAGGAAGTATAGCCTGTGCCAAAATCATCGACTGCTAAACTAATGCCTAGGTCATTGATTTTTTCGAGAGTTTGCTGGGAAAAGTTGTTGTCGATGATGTTGGCACTTTCAGTGATCTCTATTTCTATATTTTCTGGGCGTAGAGAATACTCGCGCATTTTTTCTTGTAAGTGCTCTATAAGATTGGGGTTGAGTAGATCTAAAGGTGACAAGTTAATTGACATGACCAGCTTAGGGTTGAATTCTACCCAGCTATGAAGTTGTGATAAGGCTGTATCTAAAACATAGCTGCTGAGGTGGCCAATAAGGTGCATCTCTTCTAAAAGTGGAATAAATACTTCGGGGGAAATATAGCCATATTTTTGGTGCTTCCAGCGGCAAAGTGCTTCAAATCCGTGTAGCTTCCCTGTTTTTATGCACACTTTAGGTTGGTAATGCAGCTCAAAAAGTTGCTTCTTAATCGTGTAGCGCAGATCGCTGCGGATACTGAATTGTTCGGCGGTATAAGTATGTAGCGTTTCATCATAAATGGTGTAAGTGCGTCCCTCTCGCTTGGACGCATACATGGCGATATTTGCTCTTTGCAGTAGCTCAATACGGTTGCTAGCGTGAGTTGGGAAGGTAGCAATACCTGCATTGATGTCTAAGCGAATTTTAATATCTCCTAATACCAGCTCTTGTTGAAGCTGGCTTTGAATTTCATGGATGAATTTATCAGTGAGCAGTTGTTGATTCTTTGTGAATATAGCAAATTCATCTCCGCCTAAGCGTGCAAAAGTCGTGTTGCCGTCAAGTATTTTAGCTATTCTTTGGCTGGCTTTAATTAAAGCCTGGTCACCAATATGGTGACCATAAACATCGTTGATACTTTTGAAGTTGTTGAGGTTGATTAAAGCTAAAGAGTAGTTAGTTATATCGCTTTTACTCGCTGCGGAGCTTAGGGTTTGATCTATATTGGCATATAACATGCGACGATTAGGCAGGTTAGTTAAGTCGTCATGTAAAGAAATGTATTCCATGTCTTGACTGTGTTTACGTAATGACAGGCGCATAGATTCCATGTCTTGGCTGAGTTGATCAATTTCATGTACCGGGTGATCGAGTAATAAAGAGCTGTCGATATGCCCCGAGCTGACTTCTTTGCTCATATTTTGCAGCTGCTTAATAGGGCGGACTAGGCGGTAAGTGAGAATAAATGTTGTCACAATAGACAATAAGCAGAAGATCATGACGATGAATAAAGAGTCGTCATACGCTTTTTGTAGTTTCTCAGCTAGCGGTTTCTGGTCAAAGCCGACCTGTAGCACAATGTTGTTGTAGTCGTCGTTGCTACCCATGTCGATAGTATTGAAATACAGTTGGCGGGTATCTATAGGGGCTAATGTTTTATTTAATATCAGGCCTTCTTCACTATTAAGTTCTAAATAAGCCGCTTTGCCACCGACTAAAATATCCGTGAATAATGAGTTTACTTCGGCGGTGAAGTCTTCTTCGAAAAGTAATGGTTGGGTAAGTAATGAAATCAAAAAGCTATCGAATTCTCTTTGTTGGTTCGTACTTTCATTAATAGATAGCTTGTCAGCCTCATTTAAACCTAAGTATAAGACGAGGGTTAATACTACGTGGGTAATGACCAAAAGGCTGGCTAAGCGATAGGGGAGGCTACGTGGGAATAATCGCACTATTTTTCACTCAGGGGGGGGTTATTAAGAGCTGTTTATATAAGTAGTCTAGTATGTATTGCCTATATAAGTAAATATTACTGAACTTCTGGGCTGATAGTGAGTCTTTGTAATAATGATGAAACGACGAGATTACTATGTTTAGGCGAGAATTTTTAAAGTTATTTGGTGCGACTGCAATGACCGCGGCGGTTCCGAAAATCACTTTTGCTTTAGTGACAGAAGCCGATCAAAAGAAATTTGATTTAAGCAAGGAGGAGTGGAAGAAGCGCTTGACGCCTCAGCAGTACCATATTCTGCGCAACGAAGGTACAGAACGTCCGAATAGTAGTGCTTTAAACTATGAGAAGCGCAAAGGTGAATATCGCTGTGCTGGCTGTGATTTGCGTTTGTTTACTTCTGAAATGAAATACGACAGTGGCACGGGTTGGCCTAGCTTTTTTAAAGCGATTGATGAACATGTTGAGACATCGATTGATTTTAAATTAATTTATCCACGGACCGAGTACCACTGTAAACGCTGTGGGGGGCATCAAGGCCATGTCTTTAATGATGGACCTCAACCTACCGGTAAGCGTTGGTGTAATAATGGTCTAGCGTTGAAATTTGTTGCTGCTTAGATTAAGTCAGCCTAATAAAAATCCCGCTTAAGCGGGGTTTTTATTTATTGGTAGCTTGTAATAGCGCTGGATTGAGGCGTATTTTAGAGTCGCCGAGTAAGCGCTTGCGCAACGTACCAAACTCTTTGGTTAGTTTACGCTCGGCTAGTATTCGGCTCACAGGGTAAGTCACACCACCGCTGTCTGCCGCTTGATAATATTCTTCCTTTTCGTCGGTAAGAATAATCCTCCAATGCACGTCCTCTGCACCACGTAATTGAGGGCTGCGGTAGGGGCGAGAAGCTTCACCAATGGGTTGTAAAAACAACAAGGTCTTTAACCACGGCTGCTTTGTGTCTTGGCGTTTTATCCAGCCTGTGTCGACTGAAACACGACCTTTTTTGTCCTTTTGCGTAGAATATTTTTTGGCGACTTCTTCAAAGGCTTGGCCTGCTTTTATTGCTTTAAATGCTGCATTGATATCATCTTGGCTAGAGGAAATTATCTGGCGACCTCTAGCCTTGTTGATTTGCTTGTAGTCTTCCTTGTGTGCTTTGTAATACACATTAATTTCTTTTTGAGTGACCTTTTTCGCCATCTCAGTTAGGCGAGGGTTGTCCTTGTGCAATACAGAAACCAAGCCTTGGTGAGTAATGTATAGCTTTTTGAAGTGCTTATTAAATACCAGCTCTTTTATTGCATCAATTTCTAATGTGCTCAACCCAGAGTGTGTATCCATCCAGTGCAGAACTAGCAAGGAGCCAAGGCGTTGCTGTACTTGAGTTTTAACAAAGCGAATATCCGCTTTATGTAATATATCTTTACCCTGCACATTTTGACGGCGATAAATATCCCATAGTGTAATCGCATGCTCTTTTACTTGGCCAGGTAGCTGGTAGCGGATCAGCTCTAAGGTTTTAGCATTGGCAATCTGATCTTCTGTGAAACCTAGAGTTTGCTTGTTTTTCATGACGGTATGCGGTTTAAGTTGCTTACGGGTCATGCTGAAGGGTTGTGTCGCAGCAGATAATAAGTTGCCACGTGCAAAGTGCTTGCTAATATATGCTTGCAATGGCGCCTCATAGTTAAGACGGATAACGTTGATGAATTGATCTTCTAATGCAACATCTAGATCAAAGCCAACACCTCCAGAAGGGATGACGGTTTCAATGCCCAGTATGTCTACGCCATAATCGGTAAGTAATTTGTTTTCAATAGATCCTTGTAAAAACTCAATCATACTGAGTTTTTTCTTGCCTCTATTAATGGCAGATAACATTATATTAGCGCTGCTTGTAGGTAAGACGTCACCGTTAATAATCGCTATTACTTTAGGGTCGTTAATATCTCGTTTAATATTGTGTTCGCCACTGGCAAAGGCTGTACTTGTTAGTGACAAACTCAGTGCCAGAATAGTGGTTTTTAACAGGGGGGGCATATAGATTTAGCTCGCATAGAATGATGTTCTTATAATGTCAGAGATGTTTAGGATTGCAAATATGGGGTGAAAAAAGGCCAGCTAAAAAGCTGACCTTTTTTCATAAGCATGAATGCACTTATTGTGCTGATAGGCTACCTGCTGTTGTAGTCAAGGTGAAAGACCCACTTTGACCAGAAGAGTAGCTAGCGGCTACCACAGTATAAGTTCCCGTGGTTAGTGGGCTTGTAATGCGAGAGTTATAGCCAGAGCCACCATCATCATTCGAGGCAATGACTGAACCTGAGCTATTGAGTAGATACATATAGGTATCTACGCTAGACATTAGGTTAATCGTTGCCGAGGCTGAGGATGAAACAGTCAATGTATACTTAGGGTTGCCAGCAGCGGTAGCGCTGCGACCACCTGAACTAGACCAGTTTCCAGATACGGACTGAGTCTCTGCAGTCGCAAATTGGTCAGCTGCGTGATTCAACACGTTTACTACCATTGCGATAGCTGCAGGAATCACTTGCTTGCCAACAGCTGTGCGAGTCGCATCATCAGTAGAAGTGATTACACCGCCACCGACTGCATAGGCGTAAGCGCCACCCTGGGTCATGATAGAGCGCACGTCTGGGTTGCTCGCGGCAACAGGCGTGTAGATGCTCATTGCAGCGGCAACGTCCGCGTCAGAGCCTTTAATGCTGTCATAGTTATCCTGAACCCAAGATTCCCAACCGCCGTGGCTATTGCCCGAAGTTACCCAAACGTGATGAGGCTGGAGCAAGTCAGTAGTATGTAGTGCAAAACCTAAAGTCTGGAAGCTAGGAGAAGCAAGGAACTGGTCGTACCAGTGCTGGCCTAGATTATCCACAGGTTGGAAAGGAGATGTTTGGAAATCTTCAAACATGCCAGGGTTAGAGGAGCTGCCTTGGCGATAGTTGGCTTCAGTAATACCATAGGAGTTGTATTCTGAATCTTCAGCGCAGCGCCAGCCAAATGCCCATACACAGGTACCTGTCATGCCGCCATTGCCATCATCAAGGTGGTCGTTGTACAACCAAGTGCGTAGCGCGGTATCGGTGATATCAGAAGAAGGCATATAGCGTTGATCGTAACCACCTAGGTCGTTGCCGTGGTCATCCGAACCATGAGTATGGTTTTGGAAGTGCCACCAAGCGGTGTAAGTAGCTACAAAAGAGCCAATACCAAAAACGGGGGCATCAACACAATCACCTGTAATCGCGCCACACATGAAAGTGTCTTCAAAGTCATCAACGTCGCGTGCACCTTGGCCAATAGCGTCAGCCATTTGGTCGACGGTGTAACCGGCAGCAGCCCCCGCGGCTTGCAGCTTGGCAAAATTAGTTGTGGATGGATTGCGCTCCATATATTTGACTGCATCAATGGCAATTTGTTTATGGGTTGGTTGTGTAAACGCAGAAGCAGATGTTGCAGTGCCGAGTAAGGCGGTTGCAATGGCTAGGGTTTGTAATACTCGCATTATTAGCTCACCTATATAATTGTTATAATGTAACGAAAATAAATCGCATGATTTAATATTACATAATATGATTTACAATTGCATTACATTTTCACTCGTTTGTGGGTTTTTGTCGGCTTTAATATAAACATGCGTTTAAATAGGGTATGGGATAAAAAAGCCCGCTTTATAGCGGGCTTTTTCTTGTTATGTTTCTTAAGGCTTAAAACTGTTCAGCAGCGTGGTTAAGTACATTCACAACCATTGCAATCGCTGCAGGGATGACTTGTT
>CAZBWS010000052.1:0-17964 GCA_964495705.1 uncultured Gammaproteobacteria bacterium | reverse complement strand
AAACAAACTTAAAACATTCACCTAAAAGACTTATTGAAACGGCTTTTGGCTACCACCCCGTTTGGGCTGGGCGGCGAATTATACAGAGGAAAAAACAAGCCGCAAGCCTCTTTTTAATTTAATTGGCATTAAATAAAAATGGCTACTATTAAGCAGCCATTAAAAATCAAAGCCTTTAAATAAACTAAGGTGTGCGAACAAGCCTAAGGGCAGACGCTACGGCCTTGGTCGCCTTAATGGCCACACCACTAGTAATATACATTTGCCAAACCTTATCTCCGCCCTCTACTTCACTAGATGTCCAATTAGAGAACTTCGAGCCATCGGGAAACACTTCTAGGTTAAGTGCTGGGCCTCTACACTTCTTCTCTATTATCGACTTAAGCTCATCAACTGTAGGAACTCGCCAATCACTCATACCCGCAAAGCGAGGAGCCTTATATTCTCGAACCATATCATCCCAAAATATCTTTTTAGGCTTGCCCTGGCAGCGAGAACCATCCAAGCCTTCTATGCAGCGCTTCCACATCAAACCCGTTTTCTTATGTACTGCCGTACCGTTGCTATTAATAACAAAGTCGCTTGTGGGAGTAGTTGCAACCTTGGAATCATTGCAGCGCTGCCGCTGCCCTCTCGCCTCAACAACATTTGTTATCGCAATAGATAAAATAAGCACTACTACACTTTGTATTCTACTATTCATAACTACCTTCAACCTCATTACCTACCAGTCTTAGATTTGTTTTTCTTAATATAGACAACTCTCTTAAGCTCTGAAATGGCTTGACTGCATCGCTTGCAATAATAGGAAGAGGTCTAAATCGAACTCTATAGTTATTCACATCTACAAATTGCAGCGCAAAACGCTCCACACTCTTTGGACAAAGCTGGACATTGGCAATACCTCCAACTTGCACACTATTACTAAATGAACCAAAGGAGAAATTACCCAGGCTATAATAAATAACTCCTTCCTTATATTGTTCGATAGCCTGAAGAATATGCGGGTGATGCCCCAATACCACAGATGCCCCAGCATCTATAGATCCGCGCCCCAGAGCTACCTGGTAGTCGCGCAGCTCCGTTGTCCCTTCTCTGCCCCAATGAAACTGCACAACTACATGATCAACTAAATCTTTCAAATTTTTCACATCTTTTTTGACATGAGCCGCATGACCAAAAGCCGTACCCGGCCGACCCTCTTCTGCCCAGAACTCTTCAGGAAATGTCAGCGAATAAGCTAAAAACCCAATTTTTTGACCATTGCTTTCTATAATTTCTGACTGTCTTGCTTGTGCTTGGTTCATTCCAGCACCTACAGAAAGTAAATCTACATTATTAAGCGCCAGCAAAGTATCCTGTAAACCTTCCACCCCATAATCCATAGAGTGATTATTGGCTAGGCTTACTAAATCGAATCCCGCTCTTTTTAATGCCTCCGGCACTTTTTCTGGCGAATTTCTAAAAGTATACTTTTTTTCGAAGGGCTCGCCTCGATAAGTGAGAGCCGTCTCAAGATTGCCAACTGTAATATCAGCTGCTGACAGTAGATCCGCCGTCTTTTCAAACGGGTAATCGTAGCCAAATTCATTGAGTGTCGGCACGGCAGTCCCCCCTAGCATCATATCTCCTACAGCAAACAGTGAAACACACTCTGCTACAGGGGGTTCTTCGTACGTAATAGTGGGTTCAATCACAGGAACAGGCTTGAGCACCTGCTGTGCGCAAGCGGAAACAAACAAAAGCACAATAACAAGAAACAAGAACCTCATAGCCAAAAACTACAAGTAACAGCTAGAAATAGCAAGGTTCGCTACCGACAAATCACAACAAGCTGTCGCCTAAACATGAGAAATCGCTATTAAGAAGAGCTTGGCTCAGTTTAGCAAAGTAAATTTCCTAGCAAACAGTCACCTTCGCGAAGCGGCGTTTGCCGACCTGGTATATTTGCGTACTTCCCATAGCGACAGCATATGATTTGTCATCGATACGTTCACCTTCTATCTTGACAGCGCCTTGCTTAATCATACGCATCGCATCCGAAGTACTACTGCATAATCCAGACTCTTTGAGCAACTGAGGCAAGCCAATTTCACCGTCTTTAGCTGACACTGACTTCTCATCTATTTCGTCGGGCATTGCGCCCTTTTGGAAACGCGCAACAAAGTTAGCCTGTGCCTGGTCTGCAGAGGCTTGATCATGAAATCGAGCAACAATCTCCTTACCCAGCTCAAACTTAATGTCTCGCGGGTTTTGCCCCTCTTCAATTTGCAGTTTAAAATCCTCAATCTCGCCCAGACTACGGAAACTTAACAACTCAAAATAACGCCACATCAAATCATCTGAGATAGACATTATCTTGCCAAACATCTCGTCAGGCGCTTCGTTAATGCCTATATAGTTCTGTAGAGATTTGGACATTTTCTGTATCCCGTCCAAGCCTTCAAGAATCGGCATCATCAATACCACTTGTGGTTCCTGCCCCTGACTTTTCTGTAACTCGCGCCCCATTAGTAAATTAAACTTCTGGTCTGTACCACCCAGCTCAACATCCGCCTGCATTTCCACAGAATCCCAACCCTGAATCATGGGGTACAAAAACTCATGGATCGCAATAGGCTGATTGCCACTGTAACGCTTCTTAAAATCATCGCGCTCCAGCATTCTTGCCACCGTCTGTTTAGATGCTAGCTGGATCATATCCGCAGCAGACATTCCCCCCATCCATTGAGAATTAAATACAACGTGAGTTTTTGACTCATCTAAAACCTTGAAAACCTGTTCTTTATAAGTTTCCGCGTTGCGCTGAACATCCTCAGGAGTCAAGGGCTTACGAGTTGCATTTTTACCGGTAGGGTCACCAATCATCCCAGTAAAATCACCAATCAGAAATTGAATTTCATGGCCCAAATCCTGAAATTGCTTGAGCTTATTTAGCAGAACGGTATGCCCTAAATGCAAATCTGGTGCGGTAGGGTCAAAACCCGCTTTAACCCGTAAAGGGCGAGATTCTTTAAGTTTTTTTATCAGCTCTTCTTCGACTAGGATCTCTTCAGCTCCGCGACGAATAATTTCTAAGCTCTTCTCAATACTCATGGGCTTTCTACCGTAATTTTTGCTGTCATCAAATTTATAGGCGCAACCTTACGGATTTATCTGAAAAAGCCAAGTATTTTCTAGTTTTCAGCAACTATTGGCGACCTAGTTTGGTCTGTGATATTGACCCATAGAAATGATGAAGCTATGGTACGCCTAGGTAAAAAACGTAATAAATTCGAGCAATTAGCAGTAAAAATGAAACTAGATTACAAAGACTCCTATGCAAGTCCTCGAAATGTGAGGAAAAAACATTGGTTAGCAAGGTTAATTGGCAATTGGCGCTTCCATTCGCTCGTGCTTGCAATTGTCGGCGTCAGCAGCCTACTGTTTCTGTTCGAATCGGAAGAAACCCAAGCCTCCTCCATTGTTAGCTTGGAGGCACCATTGTCTCCCCCATTAAGTCAAAAGCTAGACTTTAAGCTTGAGCTTCCCGACACACAGGTCACAACAGAAACCATAGAAACGGTTCACGCTGCCCAATGGAAAACAGCAATGGTTAAGAGCGGGGATACTCTTGCCCGTATAGCTCAACGAGAAGGCATTAGTGCACAAGAAATACATAAGCTCATGCAAAGTGGCAACGGTATCGAGCAGCTAGCGCGGATAAAGCCAGGCGACACAATCAAGTACCAAAATAGCAAAGCGGGGGAGTTACTCGCATTAAGCTATGACCTAAGCCAGACTGAACGCTTAATTGTCAACAAAGAAAGCCGTGCATTTACAGTAAGCACAATAGATAGACCTTTTGAAATCCATCAAAACCGCACATCGGCAACGATCCAGAGCTCCATGTACGGGGCCGCAAAAAACTCTGGCCTGAGTGATAACTTGATTATGGAAATGGCCAGCATTTTTGGTTACGACATCGATTTTGCGCTAGATGTCCGTAAGGGCGACACATTCAATATCATTTGGGACGAGTATCACCGCGACGGCGAAAAAATCAAAGACGGCCCCATTTTAGCCGCTGAATTTATTAACCGAGGCCGGGTAGTAAGGGCTGTTCGCTACACGAATGAAAAAGGCGATAGCGACTACTTCTCTCCCGATGGCAAAAGCCTGCGCAAAGCTTTTTTACGCAGCCCAGTACACTTCACGCGTATATCATCAAAGTTCAACCCCAATCGCCTGCACCCCATCTACAAAACCAAGCGCCCCCACCGTGGTGTCGATTATGCCGCACGCACTGGCACACCTATTTACTCAGCAGGTGATGGAAAAATCATTTTTAGAGGCAAGCAGCGCGGCTATGGCAATGTTGTCATTGTGCAACACGGCAACACTTACAACACATTGTATGCACACATGTCTAAGTTCAATAGCAAGGCCAGAAAAGGCAGCCGTGTAAAGCAGGGTCAAACGATTGGCTATGTTGGACAAACTGGTTGGGCGACCGGACCACACTTACATTATGAGTTCCGCGTCAATGGCACACATCGCAACCCCTTAACGGTAAAGCTACCAACAGCTAAACCATTGGCTAAGAAATATCTTAGTGATTTTCAGTCTGTGAGCTCGCCACTACTAGCCCAGCTAGACACACTTGGCCGAACCCAACTGGCATTGCTAAAACAATAAGGCCATGCAACAACTGTTTATTGGCTTAATGTCAGGCACCAGCGTCGATGGTATCGACGTTGCGCTAGTCGACTTTGGCTGTATGCCACCAACCCTCATTCACGCAATGGGGCAGCCCTTTGCGGCTGAGCTACAGCAGTCAATCCACCGCATCATCCAGCAGCCCAACAAAATCAGCCTAGATAGTTTTGGCGCTCTTGATGTCGCCCTCGGCCACGCCTATGCGGATGCAGTGCTAAAGCTACTTGCTGTCACCCAACTAGAAGCCAAAGACATCACGGCCATTGGCAACCACGGACAAACCATACGCCACCAGCCTGATAGCGAACTGCCTTTCAGCCTTCAAATAGGCGACAACAATATCATCGCAGAACGCACCGGGATCACTACTATTGGTGACTTCCGCCGCCGCGATATCGCTGCTGGAGGCCAAGGCGCGCCCTTAGTACCCGCCTTTCACCAAGCTGTGTTTGAGAAAACGGGTGAGTGCCGTGTGATTTTAAATATTGGCGGTATCGCAAATATCACTATACTCGATGGTAGTCGCATACTTGGCTTCGACACAGGGCCGGGCAATACCTTAATGGACGCAGCCTGTGCACACTATGCGGATATGCCCTACGACAAGAATGGTGCACTTGCCGCCCAAGGCCAAGTAAATGAAGCACTATTACAAGAGCTACTAGCCCACCCCTACTTCCAGCAAGCACCGCCAAAAAGCACCGGCCGCGAGCTATTCAACCTTGAGTGGCTACAACAACAGATGCGCGAGACAGACGAGATTTCTGAAGCGGACCTGTTAGCAACACTTAGCAGTCTATCCGCATACAGTATCAGCCAAGCTATTCAGCAGCACGCCCCTAGCTGCGAACGTATACTAGTTTGTGGAGGTGGCGTACACAATCAACACCTAATGAATTTGTTAGCCAAGCAGCTCAATCGCCCTGTTCAGAAAACAGATGACTATGGCATTGATGCGGATTGGGTGGAAGCTGCTGCTTTTGCTTGGCTGGCACAGCAGACGCATAAGGGGCTGGCGGGGAACTTGCCTTCGGCTACTGGGGCAGAAGGGTTTCGGGTGTTGGGGTCGGTTTACCCTGCATAACAGACTACTCTAGATTTTCTGCGCACTCCGCTGCCGTAGGGTTACTCTTGCAACGAATTTTTCTCAAAATCTTCAACATCTTACCGTCGTAAATACCTTCATCACGCAGTGTAATACGAGACTGGCGCAGCAATGCTGCATAGCCTGGCTTGTCTTTTGGATTAAGCTTTACCCAGTACTTGGGGTCGATAGTCTTGGTTGCACGATCGACCATCTCAAAAGCACTATCAAAATTATCCAGTGAGTTTTGGCGGGCATTGCGGGCAAAGTCAGCGGGAAACTTGTCGTGACGAATTAGAAACTGGAAGGTTAATTGACTAAACAGCATGTCAACTACACCACCATTTTCGCCCAGTCCACGATACAACTCTAGCGGCTCATAAGCAGCGGCTGGCGCAAAGATAATATCCGCACTGCCGTTATTAAACTTACCCGCAAAGCTAGTCGTTGTGGCCACAATCGGTGTTCCGCCAGATTGGCGAACCATAGATTGAGATACAACATCGCCTTCCATGACAGTAATTCGCTTATCTTGAATTTTATCTAGACTGTCCCATTTGCGATCACGCAAGAAGGCGTAGATAGCACCTGCGGGTATAATTCCGGCAACTTCATAGGGGCCATTACGCAGGAACTTATTAGCCGTTTTAGGCTTTAGGCTCATGATGGTTTCTAATGCTGTACGTAACACAGAATCATCCGTAGTCGCGCCAACCGCTTCGATAGTCGATGAAAATTTATTGAAATCACGAGACTTCAGCCCAGTGAGTACCGCGCCATCACATTTCCCAGCTTTAAACTCATCAACGATAATGCCTTCATCTGTATAGGCTTTTAGTGTTATTTCTGCCCCCCAACTCGGGGACTTAGCTTGAAAGTCTTTCATCAAGCTAAATACATCCCCACTATTGCCCACTGGGTCAAAGACACACACCAGCTGCCGGCTTATACCTGTTGAGTAGCTCCCCACAAAATAGCCACTCTCTTGCACTGGCTCGTCAACAACTTCTCCTGTAACAATAAGTTCAGCAGCTTCGCCGCTAGGCAAATTATTATATTCAGACTGTAATTCTGCTGGCTGACTCTCCGCCTCAGCTTGCTCAACCCCAGAAACAACTCCCTCCGTAGGCTCACCCGTCGGCAAATAAGGGTTAACAAATTCCTTTTCTATTTCAAAGATCACTGGCGCCAACGTAACGGGTTCACGATTATCCGCCTGCCAGCCAAAATAGATAGCAATGCAAAGCAGTACAAATAAAAACAACCAAGCGATCCGCGCCATTGCTGACTCCTGTATTTATGTTTATCGGACCAGCTTAGCACGAAGGTCTTTTATTTAAAGCCGGCATAAAAAAGCCCAGCAGATGCCTGGCTTTTTTGTATAACGAAGTAGTAAGCTACATCATCGACTGCTGGTAGTTCTCAGAACCAATTCTGTCGATTAAGCCCAACTGCTGCTCTAACCAGTAGATATGATCATTCTCTGTTTCTTCTAATAAAAACATCAACATGTCGCGAGTTTGATAATCTCTCTCTTTCTCACATAGCTCGACGGTGTTTTTTAAATCCGTCACCACGTCATACTCTAAGGCTAAATCATTAGCCAACATATCTTTAACATTTTTACCGATGCGAAGAGCGTCTCGCTTGCTCACGTCAGGCGTGCCTTCCAAAAATAAGATGCGATCGATCAACTTAGAAGCATGATCTTTTTCATCGTCAAACTCATGGGCTATGCGCGCATGTAATTTCCCTAAACCCCAATCCTCATACATTTTTGAATGTACAAAGTACTGGTCCATCGCGGTTAGCTCACCGGTTAGTAACTTATTCAGTTGTGCAATGATTGTATCGTTACCTTTCATAATGAGCTCCTAGTCGTCCGAAATCTGCGACTGCTGATAATTTTGAATGCCAGTTTGCTGAATCAAGTGCTGCTGGGTTTCCAGCCAATCGATGTACTCTTCTTCGTATTCGAGAATTTCCACTAATAGATCGCGAGTAACAAAATCACTCTCGCTCTCAGAGAGCGCTATCGATTCGCGCATTAAGCTGGCCTGCTGTAACTGAACCTCTAGGTCGCAGTTGATCATTTCTTCCGTATGCTCACCGATTTTCAGCTTATTTAACTGCTGTAAATTGGGCAGGCCTTCAAGGAACAAGATGCGTTCAATCAGCTGATCAGCCTGCTTCATGTCCTTGATGGATTTTTTATAAGCCTTTTCATTCAGTTCTTGTAAGCCCCAGTTTTTAAAGATACGGGCATGTAGAAAGAACTGATTGATCGAGGTCAGCTCAGTGGTTAGCACGCGGTTTAACATGGCTATTATTTCGGGTTTACCTTGCATGGCATATTCTCTTTTTGTCTATGCAGGGATAATGGTTGAAACAGTGGAGGAATTCAAGGCTTGAAGCATATTTTTTACTTATAAATCAACAACATACAAATAACAAACATTATCATTAAGATTTGCACCTTCAACAGACGATGTGCAGGCATAAAAAAACGGCTCGCAATGCGAGCCGTTTTTAACAATCCAATAAGCGTATTATTAACGCTTATCCATCTCCACATAAGAGCGCTTCTCAGCACCAATGTAGATCTGAGTAGGACGGAAAATACGGTTGTCAGCAATCTGCTCTTGCCAGTGTGCCAACCAACCCACAACACGCGCCATCGTAAAGATAGGCGTGTATAGGTCGACAGGGATCTTCATTTCTTGGTACAGAATACCTGAGTAGAAGTCGACGTTAGGGTAAACACCCTTTGCGCCTAGTCGCTCTTCGCAGATTTCTTCTACCTTTAGCGCCGCGCCAAACAATGGGCTAACTGCGCCCTTCTCTTCGCCGTACTGGCGTAGCAACTTCTCTAGTATCTTAGCCCGCGGATCTTTAACCGCGTACTCGCGGTGACCCATGCCCCAGATTACATTTTTGTTTTTCAGTGCGTTGTCGATCCAAGCTTCTGCTTTGTCAGCCGTCTCAATCTCGTGCAACATATTCAATACACGCTCATTAGCACCACCGTGTAGCGGGCCAGCCAAGGTACCTGTTGCCGAGGCCATTACCAATGCAGGACGTGCTAAGGCAGAACCTGTAACCATTGCCGTAAAGGTAGAAGCATTGATTGTGTGTTCAATGTGAAGCACCAGGCAAACGTCCATCATGCGAACGTCGGCTTCAGATGCCTCAACACCGCCACCTAACATATACATAAAGTTAGCCGCATAACCTAGATCTGTACGAGGCGCGACAGGCTCTTTGCCATTGCGAATCGCGTCCCACGCAGCAACGATCGTGCCGTACTGAGCAGTCAAACGCATCGTCATGTCTTTGTTATACGTTTCAGAACCTTGCTCAGAGGTATAAACACCATCAATTACAGCACTCGCTGCCTGCAATACTGCCATAGGATGCATATCCTTTGGCAATGCTTTCATCATATTGATGATGGCGTCGTCAATAGCATAATCAGCACGTAGATCTTTAGTGAACGCTTCAAGAGAAGCTTGCTGAGGCAGTTCGCCTTCTAGCATTAACTGTGTAGCTTCTTCGAAGGTGCTGTTGGCAGCCAAATCTTCGACAGAGTAACCGCGGTAAGCCAAGATGCCATTGGCACCGTCTAGTGATGATACTGCGGATTTAGTGGCTACAACACCACCTAAGCCTGGAACGTAATCGCTCATGATTTCCCCTTGGGGTTAATTCAAATCTTAATTCTCGCAAGATAATGGGTATTAAGAAGACCTTATTTATCTGCAAAAAGCTTAATATGTTCTATATTGGCAACTCTGCCAGTCTCAATTTGAGGCGGGCAATACTACAAGATAATACTATTTCTATCAATAATTCGAGGGCGCTTTGACCTTAATTATTGGTTTTCCCAATAGTAAAGTATTTGCCATGCTAACAAAAAGAGGGCTTTAGCCCTCTTTTTGTTAGCATCTATAAAGCAGGTAGCCTCAGCTATACCGAAAATGACGAACCACAACCACAAGTGGTGGTCGCATTAGGGTTGCGAATCACAAACTGAGAACCCTCAAGCCCTTCAGTATAGTCAATTTCAGCGCCCACTAAATACTGGAAACTAACCGGGTCAACTAATAAAGTAACCCCATCATTCTGCACAGTAGTATCACTGTCGTCGGCATTTTCATCGAAAGTAAAACCATACTGAAAACCGGAGCAACCACCGCCTGAAACAAACACACGTAGTTTTAATGCAGGGTTCTCTTCTTCTTCAATCAAGCCTTTTACCTTAAAGGCCGCAGCGTCCGTAAACACTAATGGGTCAGGAAAGTCGGAAAAATCAGGGGTATTTTGTAGTTCACTCATTTGATACACCAAGTACTGCTTTAGTAAAAATTAGGCGGATTATACCACTTTAGGCCTTGGCCTGCTTTGTATCTGCCTGTTCATTTTTCTTAGGGTCCTTCTTCGCCTCAGTCTTTTGATTACCTGCAGCCTTGTGTTCTAGCAAGCGAATCTCACCCTTGGGCTTATGTACTAGATTGCCATTAATGGATGCCCCCATAGCCATTTCCAGTAAGTTGTAATAAACATTGCCTTTTATTTGCGCATTATTGGCCAATTCCACATGCTCTGTGGCATATACGTCACCTTCTACCTCACCATCTATATATAGGTCAGGCACACTCACATCACCGACGATACGCCCACCAGAATTCAGCGCTAGGCGTGAACCACTGCCATCTTCTGCCGACACATTGCCATTAACCTTACCGTCAATCACCAACAGCTGCGTAAATTTCACATCGCCATGAATTTCCGTATTCGGACCAATCATAGTATCCAGCTTCATTTTGGTTTGTTTCTTTTTATTTGGCTTACCTAGCATTTCAAAGTGATTCCCCGACCAGTGTTTCCCAGTCATATAATTGCTCAAAAGATTTCAGTCTACGCCCAGCGGGCTCAACTTTAATCATTAGTTGTTGTGGTATAGCGGCAGCATCCAATTGCAATTGCCCTGCAATGCGCTGAAAAAACTTAAATTGAAAAGACTGCTTATCTAGTTGCTCTGTAATTTTCCACTCAGTGGTTGATGCTTCTTCTTCACCAACAGTCGTTTGTTCGGGCAGCCCCAGAAATACCTGCCCTTTTGTGAATCTACCATTTTGGTGTACCTGCGTCAGCACCATCATGTAACTATATAAGCCATTGCCTAAGTCATCTAAATCCAATGATTGGATATGCAACCCTGGGGTGCGGTCTTCGGGGTTAAGTAGGCTCTGGTAAAACACTAACTCCTCACGCAGCTCTACCAATTCGCTTTGCACATTTGCTAACTCGTCTTTAGCGGCCTGCATAGCAGCATTGTCTAGTTCATGCGTTCGCTGGAAAACCGCCGCATCATCACGCAGTTGATACTGTAACTCTCGGCTCTCTTCAAGCTGTTCATTCAACACATCAACGCGCTCGTCCAACGTATTAAAATCTTTACCTGCACGGTGATAGCCAAAACTAAAACTCGCTGCCACTATAGCAAATATAAGCACTGACATGACAGCCAGCAACAGCCTTTGCTTAGCGGGATTTAGCTGTCTTATTTCATATCTGGACATATTATGGCCACACTGGCGCTGCTTCTAGGCCCGTGCTTTCAGCCAAGCCAAACATTAAATTCATATTTTGTATGGCCTGCCCAGATGCCCCTTTAATCAAGTTGTCTATCACGGATAGCACAACTACTCGCCTGCCCCCTTGCGGCCGATGTACGGCGATACGACACTGATTAACCCCGCGCACTGTTCCCGTTGCAGGGTGCGATCCAGCAGGCATTACGTCAACAAACGCCTCCCCTGCATAATAATCTTCAAACAGCTGTTGCAGGTCAATATCAGTATCCACTTCTAGCATATCCGCATACAAACTTGCCTCAATACCGCGAATCATAGGTAATAAATGGGGTACAAAGGTTAGGTCATGCTTACACCCAGAGAGGTCACTCAGCGTCTGCGCGATCTCGGGCTGATGCCTGTGACCCGAAGCAGCATATGCGTGAAAATCCTCCGACACCTCAGCAAATAATGTCCCCACTGCAGCACCCCTGCCAGCGCCACTAGCCCCCGACTTAGCATCAGCTATCAAGCTATCAACATTCACCAGCCCCGCTGCCAACAAGGGCGCAAAGCCCAAGGTCGTTGCCGTGGGATAGCAGCCGGGGTTGGCGATAAGCTGAGCCTCTTTGACTTGATCGCGATACAACTCAGGCAGGCCATAAACGGCTTGCTCTAATAGTTCAGGACAAGTGTGCGGCATGCCATACCACTGTTCCCAAACGGCGGCATCTTTAATGCGAAAGTCCGCAGACAGGTCGACCACCTTGACACCGGCCTTTAATAGCTCTGGAGTCATGGCCATAGCCACCCCATGGGGTGTGGAAAAAAACACCACATCACAAGTAGAAAGCTCAGCAACACTGGGCACAGTAAACTCAATGCTCAAGCGGCTACGTAGCGAGGGAAATAGCTCAGATACCTTTGTTCCCGCATTGCCACGTGAGGTTACCGCCACCACATCCGCTTGGGGGTGATCCACCAGCAGACGCAGTAGTTCTGCTCCCGCGTAACCTGTTGCGCCTACAACGCCTGCCTTAATGCTGGTCTGAGCCATGCTGAGTACTGCCTTTATTTAACTTTTTTTAAACTAAGCGCGCCATAATACTCCCCCAAATTAAGGAAGCAAGCATCAGGCTTTCACTAATTTGATAAGCCTACATATAAATGCGAACCGTGTCGCAAATAACACTCACACCCATTTGACAATAATTCTCATTTGTATATTATTACGCACATGTATATCTGTGTTTGCAAAGGTGTTACTGACACCCACATAAAAGAAGCTGTTGCCGAAGGTGCAACGAGTCTTCGCGCTGTGCGTATGCAGCTAGGCGTGGCAAGCCAATGTGGTCGCTGTGTCGAAGCGACCTGTGCAGTCATCTCAGAAGCCAAATCCGTTATTCAAAACCAAGCCCGTCTTTCTCAGACCAGCTTTGGTGGCTGCGCAGTCGTCGCCTATGCCGCCCCTGCGAAAAACCTTTAAACGCCCTCCTCTACACGCTTAAGCTAATCACTGATAAAATAGCTTTAACTCGCTATATAATTGGTAGTCATACATGAAGAAGTTTCTCGGCCCTATTGTCGGCCTCGGTTTTATTGCTTTACTGGCGTTTGTCTGGCTCTCGCCCACGGGACTACAAACAACCCCTGAGTTTCAAGTGACTACCTTAAGCGGCGAAAGTGTCAGCAATCAAGACCTGCTTGGCAAACCCACTTTTATTACCTTTTGGGCCACTAGTTGTATTGGCTGTGTTGCCGAACAACCCCACATCAATGAACTGCAGGAAAAATACGCCGCGCAGGGCTTAAATGTCTTAGCTATCGCAATGGACTTTGATCCTATCGAACAAATCCATCAAATGCGTGTTGCTCGTCAACTACACTATCCTATCGCCCATGATGCCGACGGCAGTGCAGCTCTAGCTTTTGGTAATGTACGCCTCACCCCTACCAATATATTACTCTCGCCTGATGGTCGCATCCTCTTTCAAAAACTGGGCGACATCGACTTTCAGCAACTCGGCCAACAAATACAAGGTCTCTTATAATGTTATGGCTTAAAGCTTTTCACCTGATTTTTATGGTCACATGGTTCGCAGGCATGTTTTACCTACCTCGCTTATTCGTCTATCACGCCATGAGCGACGACCGAATTAGTATTGACCGCTTCAAAATCATGGAAAGAAAATTATTCTTCGGCATCATGACCCCTGGAGCTCTGCTCACCTTAGTATTTGGCTTCAGCCTACTCATGTCCCAGCCCCACTGGATGCAAGCCGGCTGGATGCATGCCAAGCTAGGTTTAATCCTCTCTCTACTGGCCTATCATGCCTGGTGCGGAAAACTGCTCATCGACTTCAAGCATGAGCGCAACAAACATAGCCATGTGTGGTATCGCTGGTTTAATGAAGCACCCGTACTGGTCTTATTCGCCATCATCATACTCGCCGTTGTCAAACCGTTTTAACTCATACGGAAAGCCCCTACAAATATAGCGTCACCACATGAATACGTGACGCTATCTATATTTGACTTAAATTAAAGGAGCCACAAATAATAATAATTCTCAATACCCTTTGCCCACTCTCTTGTCTTTGCTTATAATCTAGGCCCTCTCATTACCACTACACAGGCAAGCCCTAATGATGGCACGATCTACTTTAATCGCACTTATTGGTAGCGCCTCTATACTGCTCAACGCTTGCTCTCCAGCTAACGAGGGTACAAGCCATAGCGACAGCATAGCACTCTCTGTAAGTAAGCAAGTCAATGTCTACTCCTATCGCAAAGAAGCACTAATTAAGCCTGTGCTAGATCAATTCAGTGCACAAACAGGTATTCAGGTAAACCTTGTCACAGGCAAAGCTGATGCTTTATTCACACGCTTACAAGCAGAGGGCCAAGATAGCCCGGCTGACATTTTAGTCACCACCGATGCTGGTCGCCTGCACCGCGCCAAAGCCGCAGGCCTATTACAAAGCATCAAATCCGATACGCTCGTCGGGCGTATTCCCGCACATCTACGCGACCCGGATAATCAATGGTTTGGCCTGTCCAGTCGCGCTCGCGTGGTGTTTTACAATAAAGAAAAAGTGGATGTTAACGAGCTTAGTAGTTATGAAGACCTTGCCCATGAAAAATGGCATGGCCGCATCTGCATTCGCTCCTCTAACAATATTTACAACCAGTCATTGATGGCGTCATTGATCGCCCACAACGGTGCAGAAAAAGCCTTAGGCTGGGCCAAGGGCGTCGTCGCCAATATGGCAAGAGCCCCCAAGGGCAACGACCGCGGGCAAATGTCTGGCGCCGCCATTGGCGAGTGTGATATCGCCATCGCCAACACCTATTACTTCGGTAAATGGCTAGCATCCAAAGACTCGCAAGACCAAGAATACGCCAGCAAAGTAGCCGCCTTTTACCCCAATCAATCTGGTCGTGGTGCGCACATCAATGTCTCTGGAGCCGGTGTTGTTAAGCACAGTAAAAACAAGGCCAATGCCATCCAATTACTCGAGTTTTTGGCCAACGACGATTCCCAAGCTTTTTATGCCCAAGTGAACCACGAATACCCAGTGGTAGAAGGCAGCCCTGTTAGCGACATTGTTAAATCTTGGGGCTACCCTTTCAAGGCGGACCCGTTAAATCTAGATACACTGGGGCAGTTGAATGCCGATGCCGTTAAGTTATTTGATCTCGCGGGCTGGCAATAAATGACAGCAACATCACCGCCTAGCGCAATGGCCACATGAGC
This sequence comes from uncultured Gammaproteobacteria bacterium, assembly GCA_964495705.1. Classification (GTDB taxonomy): domain Bacteria; phylum Pseudomonadota; class Gammaproteobacteria; order HTCC5015; family HTCC5015; genus CAZBWS01. The sequence goes on along the minus strand of CAZBWS010000052.1, from coordinate 2,849 downwards.
CTAGGCCTCAACAAAACCCAACACGCAAAAAGCGCACACTTTTCTGGTAGTGCGCTTTTTGCGTTTTTCATCGCCACACTGCTCGCCATACCTGTTATCACTATTGCCCTCTTCGCCCTTAGCCCTAGCACCGAAATATGGCAACACTTAAAAGACACCGTGCTTAGTGAATACCTCATAAATTCCCTCGTTCTCGCCATCAGTGTCGGCGTGGCCAGTGTCTTAATTGGCACCAGCACAGCATGGCTAACCACGCTGTATCAATTTCCAGGGCAGCGCCTATTGCCCTGGCTGCTCTTATTACCCCTTGCCATGCCGGCTTATATCATCGCCTTCACCTACAGCGGATTACTCGACAGCGTCGGCTCTGTACAAAGCCAGCTGCGATCTATAACAGGCTGGCAATACGGCGACTACTGGTTTCCAGAAATTCACAGCCTAGGTGGTGCTATCAGCATGCTCACCCTAGTGCTTTACCCCTATGTATTTCTGCTAGCCCGAGCCAGTTTTCTAGAGCAGTCGATCTGCGCACTGGATGTCGGGCGCACACTCGGCCTATCTCCATGGCAACGCTTTAGACGCATCGCACTGCCCATGGCGCGCCCTAGCATTGTCGCTGGAGCTTCCTTGGTTATCATGGAAACACTGGCCGACTATGGCACGGTGCAATACTTTGGCATCAGCACCTTTACCACGGGCATATTTAGAACATGGTTTGGACTAGGCGATGCAGCAGCGGCAGCCAACTTATCCGCAATATTATTGCTATTTGTTTTTGCCTTTTTGGGAATAGAAAAATATTCGCGCAGACAACGCGGCTACCAAAGCACCAGTCAACGCCATCAACGCATTCAGCCACAAGTATTAACAGGCTACAAAGCCTGGCTCACGAGCGCCCTATGCTTTGCGCCCTTCGTTTTTGGCTTTGCTATCCCCGCCCTGCAACTGAGCAGCTGGGCGATTGATGCCAGTGCGCAAATAGATAGGGATTTTCTAATGCTCTGCTGGAACAGTTTCTGGCTGGCAGCTGTTACTGCCGCACTAGCGGTCAGCCTGGCTGCCATTTTAATTTTCCAACAACGCCGCGCACAACTATTAAGAAAACCTTCTGCAAAGCTATCCGCATTCAGTCTGCGGATAGCAGGCATGGGCTATGCAATCCCTGGCACGGTGATTGCTGTCGGCGTTATGATCCCTGCTGGCCTGCTGGATAACGGCTTAAACAATATTTTTGAACATCTCACAGGGCAACGTTACGGTCTGCTACTCAGCGGTTCATTTGCCTTATTAATTTTTGCTTACCTAGTCCGCTTTATGGCTGTGTCACTGCAAAGCGTGGAAGCGGGCTTTAGCAAAATAAAAATTAGCTTAGATGATGCAGCGCGCAGCCTAGGCCTAAACTCATGGCAGACACTTCAAAAAATTCATCTTCCCATGCTAAAAAGCACACTCCTCACTGCACTTTTAATAGTGTTTGTTGACGTCCTTAAAGAACTGCCGGCCACACTGGTGATGCGCCCATTTAATTTTAATACCTTGGCGGTGCGCACCTTTGAATTAGCCAGCGACGAACGCCTTAGCGATGCGGCACTACCGGCCATTGCCATCATACTAACGGGTTTAATCCCTGTGCTATTGCTCAGCCGCAGTATTGCTCACCGAGTAGAAAAAAATGCTTAAGTTATCCGACATCACTGTCCAGCTAAACCGCCAAAATATATTGCGCAATATCAATTTTGAGCTCGCACAGGGCCAAATAGGCTGTCTACTCGGCCCCAGTGGATGCGGCAAGACCACCTTATTGCGCACCATCGCCGGCTTTGAAAAAGCTTACAGCGGGAATATTGAATTGCACGGAAAAAGCGTCACCCACACCAGTGTAGAACAACGCAAAGTGGGCATGGTATTTCAAGATTTTGCGCTATTCCCGCACCTAAATGTGCAAGACAATATTGCTTTTGGCCTGCAGCAGCAATCAGCCGCACAACGCCAAGCTAGAATACAAGAGCTATTGGAGCTAACGGATTTAAGCGGCCACGCCAACCATTATCCACACCAACTTTCAGGCGGCCAGCAACAACGTGTTGCATTGGCCCGAGCGCTCGCCCCTCGCCCCGACATTCTATTATTGGACGAGCCTTTTTCCAGTATAGACAGTGAGCTGCGCGAACAACTTGCACACAAGATTCGTCGCATTCTAAAGGCTGAAAACGTCACGGCCATCCTAGTCACCCACGACCAATTAGAAGCCTTTGCTATGGCGGATGAAATTGGTGTCCTCCAACAAGGCGAGCTAGAACAATGGGATAAGGCTTACCAATTGTACCACTGTCCTAATAATCGCTTCGTCGCCAACTTCATTGGAGAAGGGCGTTTTATCAAAGGCGCGGTGACTAGCCCAACTAGCATTCGCACAAGCTTAGGAGCCTTAAGCGACAAGCAAGACTTTAGCGGGCTATTAAAGCACAGTGTCGATGTGCTTATTCGCCCTGACGACATTATCCACAACGATGACAGCGCACTACAAGCGACGGTCTTACGCAAATATTTCCGCGGCGCAAACTTCATCTACTTACTCGCTCTCAATAATGGAGAGGAAGTCCTCTGTTATGCCCCTAGCCACCACAATCATCCAGTGGGTGAAAAAATAGGTATAGAGCTTGATTTAGAACACATCATCGCTTTTTCAAGCAACTCCTGAAGCCTATTGAGAATCATTTTCATTTGCGTTATTATGCGCACCTGAAAACACTAGACTCAGGATTTACAGCAATGAATACAAAACAGTCCCTACTTACATTGGCGAGCATCGCCAGCCTTGCTGCCTGTGGTGGCGGTGGTTCTAGCTC
>CAZBWS010000051.1:10236-18349 GCA_964495705.1 uncultured Gammaproteobacteria bacterium | reverse complement strand
CATTGTTTTTAAATAAGCTAGAAGACTATGCAAAGCGACAATTCAAGCAAACAAAAAAAAGCCCAGCTTAAGCTGGGCTTTTTAAGGCATCCAATAACAACTACTTACCCATCATACCTTTAATTGCAGAAGGTAAATCAGCGGGTAATATCATCGTCTTAGTATTTTCAGACTGAGATAAATCCTGCATAGCACCGATATACTTTTCACCGAGTAAATACACAACAGGCATTTCATTATTACCGATCGCCTCGGTAACTTTTTCAATCGCCACTTGGCTCGCCTCTGCCAATACAACCTGTGCCTTAGCATCGCGACGAGAAGCTTCTAATCGACCTTCCGCTTCTAGAATGCTCGCCTCTTTGTCACCTTCAGCACGAGTTACGGTAGCACGACGAGCACGCTCAGCAGCCGCCTGCTCTTCCATCGCTGACTGCATCGTTCCTGAGGGGTTGATGTCTTGAATTTCTACTGTTTTGAGGGTGATACCCCAATCGGAGATATCGTCTGATATACCTTCTTTCAAACGTGCTTTAATCATGTCACGGGAGGACAGGGCGTCATCCAAATCCATCTCACCAACGATAGAGCGCAAAGAAGTTTGTACTAGTGTCTGAATAGCAATCGTATAGTTCTCTACGCCGTAAACTGCTTTTTCAGGGGAAACTATATTAATATAGGCTACCGCATTCGCGAGAATAACAGCGTTATCTTTGGTAATTACTTCTTGAGTTGGGATATCTAATACAATGTCTTTGGTGGTGACCTTGTAAGAGACTTGGTCAAAATAAGGAATAATAAAATTCAGTCCTGGGGGTAATGTCTGGTGATACTTACCTAAACGTTGAACTACCCACTTGTAACCTTGGGGTACTTGTCGAACGGCTTTGAATATTGTAACTATAATAGCGACTAAAAACGCAACGACTATATAAAAACCTGCACTCATTATGTATTTCCTTAGTTAATTAAATTTTTTGGTTAATGCTTTACAACAATTAAACTATTGCCAGATACTTCAGTGACTCGTACTCGGTCACCTATTGCAATTGAATCTTCACAAATGAAAGACCATTCATCTGAGCCTAAAATTGGTGCTGGAAAGCGTAAAGTGCCGCGACGTGAGTCACTAGGGGGCATCAATACTTGCCCTACTTCACCCTGTATAGATTCCAGAGACATTCCTGCCATCGTTTTATTAACCGACAGAGGCTTGAGAAACTTAAACCATAGCCCTGTGAATATGCAGGAAGATATCGCCCACAACAAACATTGAGCCGTTAAGCTAGCGTCAGGAAAAACAAACAGCACAGCTCCTACTACAACCGCGCCAGCACCAAACCACAAAATGGTAAAGCTGGGGATAAATATCTCCAACATCATTAAACCAATTCCAAAAACAATCCAATGCCAATACAGCAGTTCAAATTCCATGCTTTTATCCTATAATATCTCGTCTTTTGAGCTTACCCCTTTACGTAGGGGCAAACCAGAAAAATTCAATTCAATAACGTTTATCAGAGCCCTAGCCCATGAGCACTCAATACCCACCCAAACACACTGTTACAGAAACGCTAAGCAAGCTCAGTCAGGCTGCGCCAACCCACGCACCGCGTTTTTTATTACTTTATGGCTCGCTGCGGGAAGAGTCATACAGCCGTAAGTTGGCACTAGAGTCCGCCAAAATACTGGAAAGCTTTGGTGCCGAAGTGAAAGTGTTTGACCCAAGTGACCTACCTGTTTTTGACCGAGTCAGCTATGAACACCCAAAGGTTCAAGAGCTGCACGAACTAGCGCAGTGGTCTGAGGGCATGGTGTGGAGCAGCCCTGAGATTCATGGCAATATCTCATCTGTTATCAAGAACCAAATTGACTGGATTCCCTTGAGTTTAGGCTCTGTGCGACCCACCCAAGGCCGTACTCTCGCTGTTATGCAAGTTAGCGGAGGCTCGCAATCCTTTAATGCGGTCAACTCCTTACGTATTCTTGGGCGCTGGATGCGTATGGTGACGATTCCGAATCAATCATCGGTAGCCAAGGCCTATGAGGAATTTCATGAGGACGGCAGCATGAAGGACTCCGCCTATAGAGACCGCGTTGTCGATGTATTAGAAGAGCTTTTTCGCTTCACACTACTACTACGCGGACACGAGGATTTACTCACACATCGCTACAGTGAAAACAAAGAGGATTATCAAGAGAGGGTTGCCAATGCAGCGGCAGCTGCGCTGGAACCTAAGCAAGACAGTTAGGCCTTCCGAATATTAAAGTGGCAGGCTAGAACCGTTGTCTGCCACTTTTTGAGTCTTAAGTGAACAACTACGCTGGCGCTTTTTTTGCAGCCTATCAAATGTCGTTAACTGCTCAGAATTTAAAATGTCGTACATACGAGTACGAGTATCTAACCACATTTTTTTCTTATTATCGCAATTAGCATTGCCCGCACGACGTAGAGCTTTATGCGCTTTGTACTGCATGGCCATAACATTCTCAACCTTCACTCGCTGTTGCTCATCTAGATTGAGATTGTGGGCCAAAAACTCCACAGAGGCACGTCCAGCCTGAACTGGAAAACTCACCATCAAAGTTAATAACACGGTAAATAAAAGTCTATACATCGTATTCCCCCCAGGGACTGTCGAATGAATATGACTTAAAAATGCGAAAGTTTCACGCTTTTTGGCGCTTATTATAAGTAGAAATGTCAGATTACCGGAAAAAACAGACCAATTATCGCCAAAGCCACTCATTTTAGGTAGGCTTTAGCCAAAGACTCTTACCTTGCCTGCCGTTGTTTTTCACCTTCAGTTCGCTTCTCTTTGCGCTTTTCTCTCATCGCAGAAAATTTTTGTTTCTGCTCTTCTGTCAAAACTGCCTCAATAGCTATTCGACCCTCCTGCCTCAACTGCTTCATCTTTTCTTGCTGTCCGTCATCAGCCTCGAAATTTGCTCTTGCTGATTAACATCCTACAGCAGTGCCTTAGTTAAATTTTGCAGTTTTTTTTCTGAAGAGTGACCAGGCTTGGCCCAAACAGCTCCTGACCCTAGAAGAGCCAATAGCATTGTCATAAAAATGGTTTTTTCATTATCAAAAACCTACGCAAAAAACTAAAGGAAGCCCTGCCTGAGCAAGAGGTTATTAAATCTGTTTATGGGGTGGGCTATAAGGCAGAGCTGTAACAAGTTCCAAGTGAGACCATTGGCTTGTTTTACCCTTTCGGTGTGAATAAGCCCATTGAGCTTAGGGGATATTTAATACAACATAGCCTCCAAGCACAATAAAGACTAATTCACCTATAACCACCAATAGGATCAATCATGGCTAAGCAACAAATTATTCAAATCAATCAAGACTTCCCTGCCCCTGTATCAACGGTCTTCTCAACACTGGGTGATCACGAAAAGTTAGGGAAAATTATCGGCGTAAAAATTAGTCGTATCAAAGACGGCCAGGGTGATGTGAACGGCAAGGGCTCTATACGCAAATTACACCTTCTCCCCCCTATCGAAGAAACCGTTACTGAACACATTGAGAATGAGTTGATCGAATACACTGTCAGTAACTGGACACCAATTAAAAATCATTATGGGGTACTAAAATTCAGTGAAAACAATGATGTGACGAGCCTAGATTATAGAATTGTTTTTGAGCCCCGTATTCCACTTATCGGCGGCATCGTCAAAAAAGCGCTGGAGACGGGCTTGGCCAAAGGCTTAAAAAAATACGCACGCTCCTTAGCATAAACAAGCATTAATATGAGCCAATCGACCCACTAACGCAGCCTAGAAAATATTGTGGCTTACCTAGCTTAGAACGTATTCATCGCAACAACTCGTTGCGCTGGCACCTTAAACTGTTGCTTTAAGTACGTTTTAAAGTCATCCGCATAGGGCTGGTCATCCAAGGCCAAGCCCATACAGTGCAACCAATCTGCCGCCTCCTGCTCCCCAATTGGGAAAGCCGCATGAAACTTCGGAATATGAATACTCCCATACTTTTCATTAAAGCGACGTGGCCCACCCATCCAACCACTTAAGAAGCTAGCCAGCTTATCTATAGACGGGGCGAGACTATCCGCATGCATAGACCGTATTTTATGAGCCTTGAGGTCCGTATCCATATAGTGATAGAAACAGTCCACTAATCGAGTGATGCCCTCATAACCACCAGCTGCACGATAGGAGGCATCGCCTATGCCGTAAGTATTTGACTCTGAAATATTCATTCTTAAAAACACCTGGACTTTATAGCATTATAAGCCAGTTGTAGGGCCAAACACTTCATAATGAATATCTGTTTCAGCATAACCTAAAGCAATAAAAAACTGATTCAGCACCGCCATAAAGGGCTTGGGGCCACAGAAGTACACCTGGGCATTGTCGGGGCTAAAGCCTAAACCTTGTGTCCATTGGCCTAACACTTCTTGGTTCAAATAACCTTGATGGTCGCCCTGCTGGCTGTTTTCATAACACAGCTTATACTGGAAACCATTGCTGGCTTTAAGGTCAACTAAGTCTTTATGGAAGATCTGATGTGCTTCATCTTTCGCACACTGAATAAACAACACATCCTCTGCCGCCGCCCCATTCTCTATAGCCTCTTCCATCATGCTTATCAATGGCGTGATACCGACACCACCAGCAATAAAGATATGCTTCTTACGTTGCTCGCTTAAGGTAAACACACCCGTTGGTGCTTGCAGGCTCACGGCATCACCTGCCTGACAGCGGTGCAGATAGTTGGACACCGCACCTGCATGCTCAGCCTTCACAGAAATTCTAAGTTCACCTAGTTTAGATAAGGAATACTGGCGAATTTGATAGTGTTCACTACCATCAGGGCGCACTCGCACTCCTAGATACTGCCCACCTTTGAATTTGGGCACGGACTCTAAGTCTATAGGCTTGAAATAGAAAGACTTAACCTCGGGGGTTTCTTCAACAATACGATCTATATAAAACTCACGAAAGCCTTCCCAGCCACCGGCCTGCTTATCATTGGCCGCGTATAGGCTTTTCTCTACACCAATAAATACATCTGCCAAAACCCCATAAGCCTCACCCCATGCCGTTAAAGACGTGTGGTCGTCAGGCAAAGATAAAACCTGCTGAATTGCAGACAATAAGTTTTCACCCACTACTGCATAATGACTAGCCTGCACGCCTAAACTAACGTGCTTATGGGCAATGCGCTGCACCACAGGTAACAGTACCTCAACATTGTCGATATTCTTCGCATAGGCCAATATCGCATCACTCAAAGCGCGGGACTGCTCCCCCTTACCTTGGTTAGCCATATTAAACATATTCTTTAAAAAGGTGTGGTTAGTGAATAAACGGTCATAAAAAACATCAGTAATCGCCTTGCCGTGTTCTTCTAGTAAAGGCACTGTCGATTTAATGACTTCTAAGGTATTGGCTTGCAACATTACTCCTCCTAAACATTCATATAAATTGCATCTTCTATAAGATTCATATTACATGTATATTTATATTCGTCAATATAGATAACTCAACAGAGCCAGTTTATGCAACTTACCAAGCACACCGACTACGCCTTTAGAGTACTCATCTACCTAGCTGGCATGCAGGAGGAACGGACGACTATTCAAGCGATCACCGAAGCCTTTGATGTATCTAAAACCCACTTGATGAAGGTAGTCAATGAATTGGCCAATAAGGGCTGGATAGATTCTCAACGGGGAAAGAACGGGGGTATTCAACTAGGCACCGCGGCTGACAGCATCAGCCTGAAAGACGTATTGGTGCATATGGAAAAAACCTTGGAACCTGTCAATTGCGAAACCCCTATGTGCCGTATTAAAGGCGTGTGCCAATTAAAGCCTATACTGATGCAAGCGCAGAATGCGTATTTGAACCATCTAGAACAATACAGCTTAGCTGATTTAGTTAATCCGAAGACGGTGGAGCGGATATCATTTAGCTAGGGTTATGCGGACATGCTACAAGGATGTAGCTAGTTTGCGTATGACAGGGAGACTTATGCGGATAGGCTAGAAACCAGCCTATCCGCATAAGGCACAATTAAAGTCACCGCGCTTCTTGGCTTTGTAATAAGTACTAATATCTTTGTAGCCCAACAAACCACACAACTCTTGCACAGACATCTGTTGCTCAACAGCGTATTGGTGTTGCTGGCATCTAACTGCTTTCAACAATAATGAGAAACTGGTTCCTTCAGATTTTAATTGCCGATATAAAGACGATCTGCTGATGTGTAACTCATCACAGACAGCTTCAATATAGCTGTATTGAGATAGCTTTCTATTCAGTAAGCCAAGGGTTTTTTCTTCCCATGTATTGGCGCTCGCAACGGCTTGTACTTTTTTAGCCCTCTGCTCTAAGAGCGATTTCACATAGGGGTTATTGCCTTGAATTTCTCGGCTGAGCACTTCCCGTTTAATAATCACAGAATTATTTGCAGCGGAGAAGGTGATGCTTTCACCAAAGCAGCTTTTAATAACCTCGACATTACTAGGCTGAGGATATTGAAAACTGGCGCGCACAGGCTCTATCGCTTGTTTACAGAAGTAGCCTGCCCAAGCCAGCATCGCTGACATACTTCTATCTATAGCAATATGTGGGTATAAGGCTTGGTTAAGAAAAGTGAAGGTGAAAATCACTTCATCATCTGAATAATTGATATCCCAATGTTCTGAGCGATTAAGCAGGTTTATATTGTTAATGAAAAGCGCTAATGCTTCGCCTAGCGTTGTGCAGTTGGACACCCAATTAGCTAACAAACCTGCGGCAGAAGGAGTTACGGTACTGCCAACTTCCAAACCTATATTCGGATATAAAACTTGATCAACCCGCTGCCACAGCTGTATTAACCAGTCTTCTGGCAACCGCTCTTCCTGTATTCCCTGTGGTAACGCATCCTGCTTAAAATTCTCGACACGCTCAGGTAGTGAGGGCGAGATACTATATACATCCCGTTTGTTAATCGCCCCACGAGTACAAAGCTCGTTGGCTAAGTCGATAACAGATATGGCGGATACGCTAGACATAGGTGAATTGATTTTCCAAAAAACTGAAGTAAATTGCCATACCGGCAAGGGCGAGGCTAACTTATCATAGCTATATTAATAATGACTAGAGGTAACAACATGCAATACAAGGATATGATTAGCAGCGAAAAAAGCCTGAGGGGTATTGTAGGCCACTACCCTAAAATGTTGGATAAACGCATATTATCCAAGCTAGACCAACACTGTATTGATTATCTTTGCGCCTCTAAATTCTGTATCGTATCTATCGATCTTGCCAGTGACAGGCATGTATTTTTATCGCCCTCCATCCCGTCAAGCTTAAGCCTCAATGATGCTAAAAAAATCACCCTAAACATAGACAAAAATGAACAGGGGATCTTAGCTTCTAGCCCATTAAGCTCACATCCTTGTAGCTTATATTTATTAATCCCTGGCGTAGAATTTGGCCTGCGTATTAATGGGTCTTGCCATCTGCACGGCAACAGCCTATGCATTTACATATCACAGGCCTATGTGCATTGTGCCCGCGCTGCCGTTCGCTCCAAGCTGTGGCATAAAAGCACCAACACCGCCCCCATCACTTCAGCCTCTGAGTTTATCAAAAAATCCTTTTATGCGCTGCTTTGTACCAAGAACAGCAAGAGTGAGTCTGAAATATCGCCCCGTGGCGACCTTGGCCCTGTTGTCTTCCATACAGAGAGTGGCTGCCTATTACTGCCTGAAAGGCCTGGTAACAAGGTGGCTGTCAGCTTAAGAAATATACTTCAAAACCCCAAAGTCACCCTGTGCTTATTAATACCGGGGCAGGCAAGCTATCTAGTGATTCACGCAACGGCTTACATCACTAATAATCCAGCGCTATTGTCGGCGCTAGCTATTAAAGGAAAAATTCCTAAGCTAGCTATACACTTAAGCCCTATAAAGCAGGAGCTAAAATCATTCCCCGCTTTTGATGACAATAATATATGGTGCCCCGAGCATCATGTAGATGAAGGCAGCTTGCCCCCTTTCCCTAAGATATTGTCAGAGCATATGCACGGTACAGGGTTGCACGGCAAAGTAACGACTAAGCTAGTCCATGCTGTTGTTAAGCACGACCG
>CAZBWS010000051.1:1757-10136 GCA_964495705.1 uncultured Gammaproteobacteria bacterium | reverse complement strand
TTTGGCGCATGATATCTTTCTACCTAGTGCTCATACCTAAATCACTTAGAGACAAGGCCTATCGCCTCATAGGTAAAAATAGACAAAAATTGTTCTGCAGCCCCGATAACAACTGCCCGGTTATTTCTACGAATTTAATATCACGATTTGACCTTAACGAGAACCAACAATAATGAAATCCATACTGAATTATATATTTTTAATCTTGATTACATTTTCTACCCATAGCTGGAGCAGTGAAATCTGGTTACAAAAGGAGTTACATCACACTGCATTGATTGTCCCCACTGAACTCGTCACCAATACAACACCAGAGCTAAGCAGTCTTACCAGTGAATCCCCCTATATCCGTTTTGGCTGGGGTGATGCGCAGTACTATGGCTCATCCAACAAGAACTTAACCAAGGCCTTAAAGGCACTTTTTCTTCCCACAGACTCTGTTGTAGAAGTCGCCCAATTCACCACTATTCCAAAGAAAAACATTCAATCTATCCTACTCGATGACAGTGAAGCCTTAGATTTAATGCATTTCATACTCAATAGTTTTGCGCTTTCACCCAACAATATGCCCCAATTATTACGAAAAGAGCCGAGTGGCTCCCACTATTTCAAGGCGCATGACCAATATCACGCCCTGCATAACTGTAATAACTGGACCGCCAAAGCCTTGTATACGGCCGGTGTTGATATCTGGTACCGACCCGCTTATTTCTCAAGCTGGGTAATGAACTGGGCTGATTAAGGTCTCTCGGATATGCTAAAATTCGGCCTCGATTTTATGAGTGCCAAACATGTCCTTACTTCGCCTGCGCAATATTCAAGTCAGCTACGGAGCTGCTCCGCTATTTGATGGCTTTGACTTAACCATCGAAAAAGGTGAGCGTTTGTGTTTGATTGGCCGCAACGGTGCAGGAAAGTCGACGTTAATGAAGCTGATTGCCGGTGAAATACAGGCTGACGACGGCGAGGTAGTGCGTACGCAAAATTTAAAAGTTGCGCGCCTAATTCAAGAAGTCCCCCATGACACTCATGGCCCTGTTTATGACGTTGTCGCCGAGGGCTTAGGGGAAATTGGCAAGCTACTACAAGACTATGCCCACGCCACGGCCGAGCTGGCCAGTGGCGATGAGGCAGTTTATACCCGCTTTGAAAATCTGCAGCAGCAAATTGAAAACCACAATGCTTGGGATATTAGCCAACGTATTGACGCTGTTCTCTCTCGCTTATCACTAGATGGAGAAGTGGAGTTTAGCAGCCTATCTGGGGGTATGAAACGCCGCGTGCTCTTAGCACAATCACTGGTGCAAGCTCCTGACATTTTAATGTTGGACGAACCCACCAACCACTTAGACATCGAGTCTATCAACTGGTTAGAAGAGTTCTTATTGCAGTACAACGCTACACTGCTCTTCATCACTCACGATCGCGCTTTTTTGCGCTCACTGGCCACCCGTATTATTGAACTAGATCGTGGCAAAATCAGTAGCTGGCCGGGCAGCTATGATGCCTACCTAACTGGCAAAGAAGCAGCCTTACACGCCGAAGAACGCGCTAATGCGGAGTTTGATAAAAAACTGGCCCAAGAAGAAGTGTGGATACGCCAAGGCATTAAAGCGCGCCGCACCCGCAACGAAGGCCGTGTTCGCGCCCTAAAAGCCCTGCGCAAAGAGCGCTCTGAACGTCGCGATCGCCTGGGAACATCCAAGCTGGCCATGCAGTCTTCTGACAAATCTGGAAAAATTGTACTAGAAGTCAAAAACGTCACCCATGGCTATGAGAACAAACCCATTCTGAATGATTTCTCAACGACGCTAATGCGTGGCGATAAAATCGGTATTATCGGCCCCAACGGCTGTGGTAAATCCACTTTATTAAAAATATTACTGGGTAAGCTCGAACCACAACAAGGTAGTATTAAGGTAGGTACCAAACTAGAAGTTGCTTATTTTGATCAAATGCGAGGTGCCCTAGATGAGAATAAAACGGTTGCTGACAATATCGGTGAAGGCCGCGATACATTAGAAATAAATGGCGAACCTCGTCATGTGCTCAGCTATTTACAAGATTTTTTATTCCCCCCTGCCCGCGCTCGACAGCCTGTTAAAGCCCTTTCTGGAGGAGAGCGCAATCGCTTATTGCTGGCAAAGCTGTTCACTCGCCCCTTTAATATGTTGATTTTGGATGAGCCCACGAACGACTTAGACGCGGAAACCCTAGAACTATTAGAAGAACAACTGATGAATTTTGGTGGCACCCTGCTCTTAGTAAGCCACGACCGTGAATTCATTAACAACGTGGCAACTAGCTCCATCGTCTTTGAAAATGGCGAAGTGAATGAATATATCGGCGGCTATGACGACTGGCTACGCCAACGCAAAACACCAAGCAGCAAACCTACAGTGAAAGCCAGTAAGCAAGAAAAACCCAAAAACATAGAGAAAAAGCGCAGCTATAAAGACCAAAAAGAGCTGGACGAACTTCCACAAAAAATGGAACAACTAGAGAAGGAGATCCAGCTTGCCCACGACACTATGGCCGAGCCCGACTTTTACCAAAGGGAACCTGAAGAAACCAACACAGTCCAAGCCAGACTGAAACAGCTAGAAAGGGAACTAGAACACGCTTTTGAACGCTGGGAGACGCTAGAGTCATCGTAACACTGCCCTTAGGGGCTATTAAAAAGCTAAATCGTAGTACAACAAAGATAAACGGCAACCAGCGTGGGCTCTTTGCGTGCTAAAGTGAAATTATAAGCAATTGTTTTCCCTACAAAAACAACTTGTTGGGAGTAAGACACCTGGAAGTAGTAATGATACCAATACGCAATATTGCCATTACCGGCTTAATCACCTGCATCGCTAGCTATAGCATAAGCAGTTATGCAGCTACGATTATCGTTAATACCACTGATATGACAATAGACGTTGCTGGTAGTAATGAGTTTATCGATCAAGATACCAGTGTAAGCCCTCCTGGCCGAAGTGGTCTATACAAGCCAGACAGTATCACTATTGAAGACTTAGAAGACATCAATAAAAACCCCACTGATGCCAATAGCGGAACAGAGCCTGCAATCAGTCTACCTGAAGCCATTATTGCGGCTAACAACACACCGGGGGCAGATCTCATTGTTTTACAAGCTAATGAAGCCCCCTACACCCTGAGCACTGCTCACAACTATTGGTATGGGCCAAATGCGCTGCCCCCAATAACCAGTAATATAAGCATCATTGGCAACGGCTTACCTGAAGGGGGCAGGCCAAGTCAAAGCGACAAAGCAGCGGTTATCCAACGTGACCCCGGCGCAGGCCCCATGCGACTATTTTTTGTTATGGGCAGTACATATACAAATATCATTACAGAAAAAGCTCAAGTTGGGCTCGGCACTCTTTCTCTCGTAAACCTGCATATCAGGAATGGCCTCGCCCAAGGTGGGAATGGGTCTGGAGGGGGAGCTGGGCTAGGCGGAGCTATATTTAATCAGGGTCTGCTAAGCATCTCAGGCGTCACCTTCAGCAATAATATTGCACAAGGTGGTAATGGCAGCAGCACTGCAGGCTTAGGCGGGGGAGGTGTTGCTGGTAATGCGGTAGTGGATTTTGGCGGCGGTTTTTTCAATACGGTGTTTATAGGCAATGAAACCGATGTAGTATTAAGAGATGATACTGATATCACGCTCAGCATCTTTGGCGGCAACGGGGGTGAAAATGGCAGCGGGGGCTTTGGTCCACTTGATGACAACGGTATAAATGGCGGTGGCCCTGCAACGGACAATAGCAGTCATACCTTCTTTGGCGCTTTCGGAGCAGGCGGGGGACGTGCAGCAAATATTCCTACAGAAAACGGTAATGACGGCGCTTTTGGCAGTGGAGGTGGATATGGAGTTACAGGCGGAGCGGGTGGCTTTGGCGGCGGTGGCGGGCAAAGTAGCTCAGCTAGCAACGACAGCATAGCGGGCTTTGCCGGTGGTAAAGGCACGTCCGCCAGTGGTGGTGGCGGGGCGGGGCTTGGTGGCGCCATTTTTAATCACAACGGCCTACTCAGTGTTCTAAACAGTACTTTTAGTGAAAATCAAGTTATAGGGGGTAATGGAAGCTCAGGAGGCAGTGCCTATGGTGCGGCGATCTTTAGCGCCAATGCCCCATCACTAAACGGATCAGCAGGACTCAGCATTACGCACAGTACTATTTTCAATAATACTTGCTCCGCAGGTACGGGTATAGACGGTGTCTGTGACAGCCCTGTATACACACTAGGCATCACGGGTTCAGGGGTTCAGGATGGCATAGCAAATGCTACCGCTAATATTAGTAACAGTATCATCGCTAACCAAGTAGACGTGAACTATGTAAACTTAAGTAATAATAAACTAGGCAACAACTCAGGAAGCACACTTACCCTTTCCGGTACAAATATTGTGCATCGCGATATATTCAACGGTACGGATGCTACTCTTAATGAAAACAATATAATTGATGAAGAGCCTTTTTCTAATGCAGAAATATTAGATGAAAACGCAGGGCTAACCCCTGTAATAATACCTTCCAGTACCTCACCAGCAATTGATGCGGCTGATAACAGTATAATTTTCTCGGCTATACTGAGCGGATCAAACACTTTAAGTCTTGACCAGCTTCAAAAACCTCGCTTTAAGCAGTTTATAGAAACGCCTGGGTCATCTGGAGTAAGCGAGGTTTTAGGTACTTTGCCAACTAATCTCGGCTCTGTTGAAACAGGGCAAAACACAGCACCTGAGATAATATTTTCAAGCAATGATGAAGGTGAGAGAGAGGATAACCCAAGTGTCGCTGACAACAGCACTACTCCACTCAGTGCTTTATTCACAATCAGAGATTTAGATGACTCTTTTCAACAAACATTTTTCGATATGCAACTAAATCTTTCCATTAGTGATAGCAATGGAACCCTTAATATTTCCACCGAATTAATTTTAGCAGCTAGAGAGGCAGGCTTAATATTTACAAGTAGTCCAGCATTCACTGTAATCGACGACACTACCCCTGAAACCGTGGCACTTTCTAGCATCTCTTTAACGGCACCGCTTTCAACGATAAATACAGTTTTAAGCTCGACGACTTTTCAGCCCACTGAAGGCTTAGGTGGTGACCCTGCTGATGCTTCCGAAATAAGTATATCGATAGATGATTTAGGCAATATAGGCGACACACCTAGTACACCTCTAAATGATAATAAAACCCTTACAATAAGCATAGAAGGGGTAGCTCCAGCAGTAGGAGTAGAATTAATCACTAACTTAACATCTGTCAATACACAAACTATTCCTATACGAATAATATTCAGTGAGCAAGTTAATGATTTTGATATTAACGATATAAGCATAAGCAATGGAGCCATCATATCTGAATTAAACGAGTTATCGGATGAAATAGTTTTTGCCCTTTTTAATACAAATATTTTCAATGTTTATGAGACAATTATTCAGCCTGATAAGACTGGAGATATCCGCATAGAAATACCTGCCGACATAGCTGAAGATCCATCAGGATTAAAAAACACTGCCTCTAACATTATCGTAGTGCCGTTTGACGCGGACAAGCCATCCATAAGCACCTCAGGCATTCCATCCACTGCAAGAGTAGACGCATTCACCGTACGCTTTATCTTTGACGAAGATGTGTCTGGTTTTACTATTGAGGACATTCGTATAGAAAACGCTACTCTTAGCGACTTCGAAGCACTCGATGCTCGTACTTATAGTGTCGTTATATCACCCAACCAAATTAGTGGAGTGCGCTTTAGCATTAGAGAGAACATTGCTTCTGATGCGGCGGGCAACGGCAACCAAGCACTGACCGAACAAGTGATTCCCTTACAAAGCAGCAGTGGTGGTGGCAGTGGTTCGGGTAGTCCTTTGTTTAGCCTAATAATGTTGATATTGTGCATTACTCATCGACGGATTAAACGCTAAGTGACTGCTCGAAAAACAATATTTTCTTTATTTTTATTTTCGCTACCACTATTAGGGCTAGCAGAAAAACCCTCGCAGCAGAAAACGGTAACTTTTGCGGCTTATGATAGTCCGCCTTGGTATATTCATTCTGATACTGGCCCAGCCACTGGCGTCATACCTCATTATACTCAGCAACTATCTGCACAAACAGAATACTCTGTAGTCATGAAACCTATGCCCTATCAACGGATCATCACTAGTACAAGTGATGAAAATATTGATTTCGTTGTTTCTGTAGAACACCCCGATTTATTCAAATCAGCCTACCCATATATGAAGCTTGGAAAATTATCTTCCGTGGTCTATAGCACAAAACCCTTAGAAGATTTATTAGTTTCAAATAACCACAAGCCCAAAGTGGGCGTATTGCGTGGGGTTGTCCCCTTAGTTCACAAACTAACACCCAAAGAACTTATCGACAAATGGGATATCATTGAATTTAACAGTGAAGAATCTGGTTTCAGGTCTGCTCAAATCGGGCGGCTTGATGCAGCTATTTTGACACGTAATGTATATGAATATCTCGTTGACGAAGCAGGCGGCAACAATCCCGGTTATATCGAAGAGTTAGGTTTTTTTGATGTCTTTGCATGGCTTCCCAAGCGCATAAAGCTGAACTATGAATTAATTAAAATGCGTAAAAAAATTGAAGAAATTACTTACGGGGGAAAGATAGTACTCGATTGGCGCACTGCCTTGAATCGATTCCAAGAAAGCGAGCAATCCCCAGCAGTCGATAACCAGAAAAATACGGAACTTAGACAGTTACTCCGAAAAATTTCCAAGCATTAACCCCCGCCAACGATTAGTTTATATATAAATACTCAATCAGAATAATTGCCCACGGGCACCTTAGCTAACTTCACTAGGCTGGCTAAGTCATGCTCTAAATCACTACGTTGTTTTAATAAATACTGCTTTAAATCACGTTTACGCAAAAATAAAAAAAACACCTTTATATTACTGACAATACGTTGACGCCGCTCGCGCATTAACAAAGCCACAACTGTAGCAACGGGCAAGCTGAGAGCATACTGCAAAGCCCTATCTGCATCGTAATAGTAATACACTGCATATGTTTGAACTGTCCAAAAAAATGTCGTTAGCACAATACTCCCTAACACTCGTGCCGTATCGATTTGATCATGGCTAATATTAAATTTTCGCAAACCTATCTTCAAACCAGCATAAGGTAAAACACTATTTAACAAGCCCCATACCGCCAAGGGCAAGGCAATAAATGCAAAACTCAATGCAACAGCAATAAACTTCAATATCACTTTAGGCTTGTAGGCAATATCTAATTGATAGTCTTCTAAGCCATATATTTTACACCAGCGATCAAACTCGTATAGGCGGCTTTCAATACTCAACATTTGTGTAGGATACTGCGCATGTAAGCGGTGTTGGTTATCTAGGAGTGTTCGCATTGCCGTAAAACGATGTTGCAAACTCGTTTTAGCTCGACGCAATTCAAAAAAGCTGGCCAATCGCATTGCAAAACCCAGTTCCTCCCATGACCCTGCATTAACAATTAACTCTCTCATATGTTGCTGTAAACGTTCCGTTAATGCAGCTACTTGAGCGTCTTCACCATCAGGTAAACCATCAATGCGGATAGGCTGGCCAAATTGCAATAATGCACTGCGTCGAAATTTATCTTGGTCCGTATATGTAATGCCCACTGGAATCACTTGAGGTGCTTCCCCCATGCGCGCTAATGAGCCCAAGGCCATACGTGCGGCTCCCGTTTTAATCGGGAATAAACGGGGAATAGCATGGCTATGCCCCTCAGGGAAAATCACAATAAGCTCGCCTTCTTTAACCAACTCATACAAACGCTCAAAGCCGCCTGCATTCTCGCCTTCGTCACCATAGGCACGGCTATACACAGGTACCGCTTTGATCAAATTTAAAATATGGCCCGTAATGGGTATATCAAATAATCGTTTGCGTGCGACCGGCCGCAGTGTACGCCGTAAAGCCGATTGAACAACGGCGCCATCAACTAAAGAATTGGCATGGTTTACGCACAGCAACACTGGCCCTTTATCAGGTACATTATCACGGCCTAGTACTTCCACACGAAAGTACATAATCCTTACCACGGCTCGGCAAAAAAGCTGGAAAAAATATTCAAAGAAGCTGCGCAAGGGTCTACATATACCTATTTATTGTTTCAAGCATTATACTGTGCTGAATCATTATACAAAGTTAAGTTTTCTGGAGTAGATATGCGCGACGTAGTCATAGTAGCCGCCACCCGTACCGCGGTGGGCAAATTTGGTGGATCAATAGCCGGAGTAGACGCCGCAGACTTAGGCGCAAGTGTTATAAAAGCCCTAGTTGCTCAAACAGGTATTGACGGGGCAACTATAGACGAAGTT
>CAZBWS010000051.1:0-1657 GCA_964495705.1 uncultured Gammaproteobacteria bacterium | reverse complement strand
GCAGGTAAATTTGCAGAGGAAATCACCCCCGTTGAAATTCCACAACGCCGTGGTGATGCCATTGTATTTGACCAGGATGAATTCATTCGCAGCGGCGCTAAAATCGAAGATATGCAGAAAATGCGACCCGCTTTTAAAAAGGGCGGCAGCGTAACCGCCGCTAATGCCTCGGGCCTTAACGATGGCGCAGCCGCAGTGATGTTGATGAGCGCAGACAAGGCAACAGAACTAGGCCTTACGCCTATCGCGACAATAAAGGCTTATGCCAACGCAGGCGTAGACCCAAAAATCATGGGCACCGGGCCTATCCCAGCGACCAAGAAATGCTTAGAAAAAGCTGACTGGAGCGTCGAAGACCTAGACCTTATCGAATCCAACGAAGCCTTTGCCGTGCAATCATTGTCCGTGAATAAAGGCCTTGGCTGGGATGTCGACAAAGTTAACGTTAACGGCGGCGCTATCGCTATTGGTCACCCCATTGGTGCATCGGGCTGCCGCATCCTAGTCAGCTTGCTACACGAAATGCAGCGCCGTGACGCCAAGAAAGGCCTAGCCACCCTGTGTATTGGTGGCGGACAGGGCGTAGCACTGGCCGTAGAGCGCTAATACAGCATTCCCTTATGCAGAGAATAGTGCTTATATAAGCTGTCAAGGCCTCCTTGAGAGTGGCGGCCTTCGATATAGCACTCAAATGAGTCAATAAACTCACATCCATATAATTAGACCAAGGGTTTAACTTGAGAGTTCTAAAGAAATACCCCAACCGTCGTCTATACGACACCCAAGAAAGTAGCTATGTCACGTTAGAGGATGTCAAAGCCTTAGTGTTAGGGCATGAAAGTTTTCAGGTGATTGACTCCAAGAGCGGCTCCGATATTACTCGTACCATTCTTATGCAGATCATCAGTGAACAAGAAACTAGCGATGGCTCGCCAATTTTCAGCAATAAAATGCTGCAACAACTCATCCGTTTCTATGGTGACAGCTTACAAGGCGTAATGGGGGAGTACCTAGAAAAAAGCCTGGGTATGTTTATGGAGCAACAAGATATATTGCGCCATCAATTGCATAACGTTATTAACGCTAATCCGCTTAAGCAAATTAGTCATTTTGCTGAAAAAAAGCTGCCTATTATCAAAGGTATTAAACCCAAGAAAGCCGTCACATCCAGCAAGAAAAAAAGCAGTAAAAAGAAAACAGCCAAAAAAACAAAGAAGTAACTCAACCCAAAATCCTTAAAAGTCTACAGGCAAACACAAGTTGTGCGGCGCACAATAGACTGTGGCGTAACAGCGCCCTATCTAGTCTTAAGGTAGCGACGACATTCTTCTCATCATTTATTCTCACACCAAAAGAAAATCAACTCATAACCTTCTGATGTTAATAGAATTTTTAGCAAAATGAGAAATTACAGACTCATATTGCACAATATTTAATGCCGTGATGGCTAAGCATAATAAAAATGTCGCCTCAAATAAACAAATAGCCAATCTATACAAGACGAAAATTATGTTGCAGCGCACAATACACGGGATTTAGCAGTAGCCTATCCTTTTGATAGCAATAGAGGCCTCCCCCCCCCCTCCCCCTTCGCCCCTCTTGCTTTATGGGCTTTACACCAACCCATGGTCTTGAGTTTTTTTTTACCGATGTATAG
>CAZBWS010000050.1:0-18557 GCA_964495705.1 uncultured Gammaproteobacteria bacterium | reverse complement strand
TAGAAAAACGCTTTGGGGTCAGCTTGGTCTTGGCCAGCAAGCCCTGGGACTTGCCGATTTTTGATCCTTATCGCAAAGACCTGTAAAGACACCTAGCCCTCGTGTACAAAGCTTTGCTGCATACGCAAGCCAAAGGCATGCAATAAACTCGGCACATCACACTGCCACTTGGGCAATATCCATGAAGCCAACAAGCCTTCAATGTTGGTTGCGATGCCAATATAGATCGCCAACTCAAAGAAAAGCCCAGACTGCTCGAAACCCAGTAATTGGCCAAAGCCTAAGAATAGGAAAACACCCCACAACTTGGCACTATACATATGATAAGCCGCCGATTTTTCATATTTCTTCAAATCATACAGATAACGGAAAAGCTCCAGGCTAAGCAAAATACTCAATGACCATGCATACTGAGCAATAACGGCGGGGTATTGAAGATAAGCAACCGTAACTATCGCTATATAAAAGCTGGCATCAGCCAAACTGTCCATAGACCGTAAACGCTCGGTGGCAACACCTAATCTTCGAGCAATGATGCCGTCAAGGACATCACTGAAGAAGGCCAGCGTTAGCACAACAAGATAAGAGGTAGGCGTGGCCTCGTAAAAATACAAGGCTAGTACTAATGGCGCTAATAGAAAGCGTAGCAAGACCAATGCCATCGGTGTTTTATTTAACATAGCTATTTTTCAACCCTCGACGTCAATCTCGCTAACACGGCCTTCGCTCGATCTTGCTCGCCGATTCCCTTCGCCTTCAACTGCGCATCCAGATCATCGCCCGACAAGTCACTCTGAACTTTATTCTGTGCCACCAGTTGATCATCAAAGCGCTGTTGTTTGTTTTTAATCCGCATTAAAGACTCTTCTAGCTCAGCACCGCTAAGGTCTACTTTTCTATACTGGCCGTGCAAGGCTTGCTGAGCTTGTTGGCTGCGTTCGGTGGCCTTAGCTAACTCCAGCTCTCGTCGATAGCTTTGTACTTTATGTATCGTCGCTTTTAAGCTTTTAGTAAGGCTAAGTTCTTGCTCTGTAAGATGACTTAGACTCGCCTGCATCTTTTCTAGGGCACCTTCCTCTTGGGCTATCGCCTCTGCCAACTGTTCGGGTAAATCGCCAAACTGCTTAGTGATAGCTTCAATGGCCTGCTCTTCACGCATGCGGATAGTCTGCTGGCTCTGTTCTATCTGTCGTTGTAGTTTTATTTTTTCAGCCACGACCACCGTCAAGCTTGCCTTAGCGGTTCGCACACCCGTTTCACAGTCACAAATTTCTTGCTCAAATATACGCACCGCATTGGCATCAATGATCACATCGGCTGATTCGCGTACACTGCCACGAACGATGGTACTTAGTTTTTGCATAAACATAGTCATCCCCTCGCCTATTCGGCAAATTCTTTAATGATTTTAGACGTACGAGCCTCAGACAGCTTATGAATTAAGCGTTGGCTTTCGTGCTCGTCACGCATGGTTTTAGACAAGGTGATAGTGGCGCTCACGACAAATACACCACTCATGGCCATGTAGGCCTGCACCATCGTGTCATTAACTAAAAAGAGTACGCCGCCAGCCAGAGCCAGTAACGATAAGGCGAAGGAAGCCTTCACGTAAAACAGCCAGCTTTGTGAATTAGATTGAATATCGAGTTGATCCATTGTTTTTCCCCTGTGTATTTTGAAAACAGGATCAGGTTTACTCGAAACAAGAAGACACTCAACTAAAACAATAAAAGCACTACAAGAAAACACTTGAAGCATCGAATAACGATACCTTTAATTTTTTTAAGCATTGTTAAATCGGAATATTCCTAGTTTTTTATCGCCACAGCTCACCTATACTGCTCTAGCTAAACAATATTAATCGGAGATAACAATGAAAAAAATCAGCAGCTTCATCGTCAGTTTATTACTCGCCTTCGGCATTTTCACAGCTCCTGCGCAAGCAGCTAGCCAGTGTAAGGGAATATCTAAAACCGCCTGTGCCACAAGCACTAGCTGCTCTTGGGTAAAGGGTTACAAGCGTAAAGACGGCGCTAAAGTCAGTGGGCACTGCCGCACTAACAAAAAAGCCGCAAAGGAAAAAACCAAGATAAAGAAAAAAGAAACCAAAGCGAAAGCCAAAAGTAAAAAAGACGCAGCCAAAAAGAAAGCTGCTGCTAAGAAGGCCGCCGCTAAGAAAAAAGCCTTACAATAATAATTGTATAGGCACAAAAAAGCCGCTGACCTGTTTAGGTTCAGCGGCTTTTTTATGGTTTATTGCTTAGCGTTTAAGCCAACAATAACTCATTCAGCTTTTTCACAAAGCTAGCAGGGTCTTCTAATTGGCCACCTTCTGCAATCACGGCTTGACCGTAAAGCACATCAACAAAGTCTGCAAAGCGGTCTTCGTCGGCTTCCTTATCCATCTTCTGAACCAGGGCGTGCTCCACATTGACCTCTAAAGACGGCTTAGAGTCAGGCACTGCGTGACCCGCTTGCTTCATTAGTTGCTGCATATGCAGCGCCATGTCTTGCTCACCTAGCACTAAACAAGCAGGAGAGCTGGTTAAACGCGTAGATGGGCGAACCGCATCCACCGTCTCACCCAAGGCCTTCTCGATACGCTCGATCAATGGCTTAGACTCTTCTGCTGTCTTCTCTTGTTCCTTCTTCTCGTCTTCGCTTAGCTCTAGCTCGCCCTTGGCGACAGAGACAAACTTCTTGCCATCAAACTCTTGTAGCTGTGACATCATCCACTCATCGACACGGTCAGACATCAATAAGACTTCGATGCCCTTAGCACGGAAGGCTTCTAAGTGAGGGCTGTTCTTGGCCGCGTTAAAGCTATCCGCTGTCACGTAGTAAATGGTATCGGCACCGGGCGCCATGCGAGAGACATAGTCTTCTAGTGAAACGATCTGTTCTGCCGTATCCGCATTCGTTGATGCGAAGCGACAAATTTTAAGAATACGTTCTTGGTTGGCGCGATCTTCAACCGGCCCCTCTTTAATAACCTGACCGAAAGTGCTCCAGAAGCTAGCAAACTGCTCCTTGTCATCAGCCTTCGCCAAGCTCTCGATCATGCCCAATACTTTCTTCACCGAGCCCGCGCGGATGCTGTCGATAACTTTATTGCTCTGCAAAATCTCGCGAGAAACGTTCAATGGCAAATCGCTAGAATCCACCAAGCCCTTAACAAAGCGTAGGTAGTTCGGCATTAACTCTTTGCTGTCATCCATAATGAAGACACGCTGTACGTATAACTTAATGCCACTCTGCTGTTCACGATCGAATAGATCAAAAGGCGCCGTAGACGGGATGTATAGCAAGGAGGTGTATTCTAACTTGCCTTCAACCTTGTTGTGACTCCACGTTAGCGGGTCCTGCCAATCGTGGGATACCGTCTTGTAGAACTCCTTGTAGTCTTCTTCTTTAAGCTCAGACTTAGAGCGCGTCCATAGCGCACGAGCACTATTGATAGTTTCTAACTCAGGTGTTTTTGGCTCTTCTTCATCGTCTTTGCCTTTAGGAGCAACATACTCCAACATCTTCACAGGTAGTTCGATGTTGTCTGAGTATTTCTTGATGGTGCTGCGCAAACGCCAGTTATCTAAGAACTCTTTCTCTTCTTCGCGCAGGTGTAAAATGATGTCAGTACCGCGACCTTCGCGCTCGGCGGCTTCTAATGTGTAGCTGCCAGTGCCTTCCGACTCCCACTGTACTGCCTCGTCCGAGCCAGCACGGCGAGTGATCACAGTCACCTTATCCGCAACAATAAATGAAGAATAGAAACCTACGCCAAACTGGCCAATCAGATGAGAATCTTTCTGCTGGTCGCCGCTCAAGGAGTCCAAAAATGCCTTCGTACCCGAGCGCGCAATCGTACCGATGTTATTGACCACTTCCTCGCGGCTCATACCAATACCATTATCCGAAATAGTGATCGTGCTAGCTTCTTTATCGAAGCTCACTACAACGGCCAGTTCAGAATCACCGCCGTATAGAGAGTCATCCTTAATCGCTTCAAAGCGCAACTTATCGCAGGCGTCCGAGGCGTTGGAGACTAGCTCGCGTAGGAAAATTTCCTTGTTCGAGTAAAGGGAGTGGATCATCAACTGCAGGATCTGTGAGACCTCTGCTTGGAACTCATGGCTTTCTTTTTTAGGTGTTTCTACAGACATTTCTCTATCTCTTTATATACGTGTAATTAGGTCGATGACGGGGATTTAGGGACTAGCAGATGAATTTCAAGGGTGTGATAGAAGCTATGCTTAATGGGGCTTAGCTTCTGGCTCTTCATCCGTCGTACTCACATCCTGTCCTTCCACCTGAGCCTTCAGCACGCCTTCATGTAATAGTAGCCAACCTTTAATGCGGATAAGCCCGCGGGGGCTTTTTTCAAAGGTCTCGCCACAATAGCCGCCTAAGTCCTTGGCCGACACCACACGGTGGCAAGGGATAACCACTGGCACGGGGTTCTTGGCGCAGGCATTGCCCACCGCACGAGCGGAGCTGCCAATTCTTTTAGCAATGTCGCCATAGGACTGCACTTCACCCTTAGGGATTTCGCGAATCGCCTGCCAGACCTTCTTCTGAAACGGCGTGCCGTCTAAGTATAAAGGCAGATCAAAGCTAAAATCCGCATCCATGGCGTAGCGCTTGAGTTGCGCCGTGGCTTCCATAGCGCAGATCTCTAGGGATTGCTTGGCCTCGTCTTCTGCATCCAGAAAAACCACCGAGCTTAAGGCATCATTCTTAAATTGCAGGCCTAGGCGGCGGAAAGGAGTATTTACTACAGTGTCGTATTTTTGGCTCATGGGCGGATTATACGCAGTCTTGCGATTATTTTGTATTCTGCTGCAATTTCAAGCTCTGTAGCTGATTGCGAATCACTGCTTGGCGCTTGGCATCTTTGGTGGTTTTCAGCAACTTTCTAAACAGCCGCTCAGCATCCGCATGGATACCGCCCTCGGCTAACACTTCTGCGGCCTTATAGCGTGCTGTTTGCCCCCAAGGGTCATAGCCAAAGCCATCTAATAGCGTGGCTGAGCGCAGATAGTAGGCGGCAGCCCTTGCTGTTTGCCGCTCTGCTTTATAGGAGTCGGCCGCCCAGAACAATAACTCGCGCTGTTGTTTGGCGTCCAATG
The DNA here is from genome assembly GCA_964495705.1 of uncultured Gammaproteobacteria bacterium. Lineage (GTDB taxonomy): Bacteria > Pseudomonadota > Gammaproteobacteria > HTCC5015 > HTCC5015 > CAZBWS01. The sequence continues at coordinate 13,431 of CAZBWS010000050.1, read as the reverse complement.
GCAACTTCAATAACGCCTGCAACAATGGCAGCGCCAGCTTATCCGCGTGTACAGACTGCAGGTCAAAAACCACTTGAGCGGCGCGGTCAACTGCGACCGCATCTAACTGTTGATTGCGCTGCAGTGCACCCTGTAATACATCTGCACCTTGTTGCGCCTGCCCACTGAGAATAAGAATGCGCGCTCGGCGCAAGTTCCATTCATAGTCAGACACGCTCTCAGGGGCGGCTTGCAAATCCCCCATCAGCCATGCCGCACGCTTAATATCACCCTCGTTAATCGCTAGATTAATTAATCGATAGCGCATACTGATCGGCATATCTTCTAAGTTGCGATAATCTTTAGACTGAGTAAAGAGTACAGAAAGTATCCCGTCGCCGCGTGCATCATCATTAAAGCTATCGGCAAATTCGCGATAGGCCGTTGTGCGGCTCGCCTCATCATAACTCTCAGCAATGATCACGCTATATAGAGCCCGCGCTTTAGCCGGGTATACAGCTAAAGCCTTGTCAGCATAGACGCGCCAGCTCTCATCATCCCCCACCAACAGCTGCTCTTTATTGCCGTCTGCATAGCCATAGTCCCGATAGGCCTGCCACAGCATATCCGCATCAAAGCGCAATATATTTTCCTCGGCGGGTAGTGCAACATTGAGCAGTGCCGCTTGCTCCAAGGCTTTAACCCGAGTGAGGCCTGTCTCGAAATATTGAGAGGCTTCAGCAATCACTAACCAATAGCGCAGCCGTTCGACAGGCGTCAACTGGGTATTTTTTAACTCGGCGCGCACGCCTGCAACAATACCCGCATAGCGTCGTTTGTCTGCGTTCAAGGCAGCTAAAAATAATAAAGTGGCCGCCTCACGTCCTTCCACGCCTTTCAATAGCGTTTCGGCCTCTGCTGCACGGTTATCTAGCAGCAAGACTCTAGCCTTGAGTATTCGCCACTGCGCCGAGCTAGCACCATAATCTTGCTCGTAGCGGATAATAGATTTACGCGCATCGGGCAACTGCCCCTGTAACAAGTAAGCCCGCACCACTAAGCGACGATAAAGTAGTAGGTCTTGCTCTTTGTACTCTGCGTAGGGCTGCCATATGAGTTTTTGTAAAATGGTCAATGCGGCTTTTGGCTGGTTATTTTGCAAATGAGCATTGGCCAACTGCAGTGCCGAAAACTGCTTAAAGCCTACAGGTGCTTGCTCTGGAGTGGTAGATAAGCGTTCAATCAATGCGGGCCACTGCTCCCAGTTATTCATGATCTGCAAGCGTTGTTCTTCAAAAAAAAGCCAGCCTGCAAAGTTATCTTCTGGCTGGGGTTGAGATTCATCCAACAGGCGCAAGGCTAAATTCGGCGCACCGTCTTTCGCCAATTGAGACATAACAGCTAGATCATTGGCGAATGTAGATAAGCTGAAAAACAACAACATTAATAGAGCATGGATTTTTTTTTGCATAAACACCCTCAATTTAACTGATCCGATTCAACAAACTGAATTTGTTGTAGCTGGTCGGTAATAAAAGCCATTGCGCCGTGTCCTCGCTCTACTTCATCACTGGAGTACTCAAAGATATACAAACGATAAAAGCGCCAGCGCCCCGCATCATTTTTCCGCCAACGCATTTTAGTGCATTGCACTGTATCATCTAGAAAAACCACCTGATTGCTGCGACAAAAATTGCGGGCAATCCCCTCAGCTAACTCAGAGATGCGTCGATGGCGTAAAAAAAAACTCACCGCGACACTAAGTACAACACAAAGGATTAGAGATTGAATATTAAGCATGTATAGATAAGTGTTGTTTCATATGTGTTTATCAAGGGGTTAATAAAGTTCAAGCTTAGCATTTTGAAGTCTTGAATACAGCTTCTACCCATATAGCTCAGTAAAAACTACTTTAGATTAGAATAAATATCGATTAAATTGAATGCCATGTATTTCACCTAGACTACATTGCAAGAGCAGCATGCCAATAGAACTTAATTCACCTGACAATAGCGCGGAAGAATATTTATATTCATTATCAGACGATGCTGTGGAACAAGCTTTAAGTTGGCTGCAAATAAACCCTAAAAGCTTAGCATTCACAGAGCAACTAAATGCTCAATTAAGTGATATTGACTACGCCAAAAAGCTACAAGAAATAGCAAAATATTGTCATGACGTAGCACAAAGCAGCTCTGCCTTTATGGCCTTATTCACCCATATTCTTAGCCCAACAATTGATGGTTTAAGTATCAGTGGTTTAGCGGCATTAAACCCCAATCAGAAATACCTTTTTATCAGCAATCATCGCGATGTTTTGTTAGACCCACTGCTGATTAACCTCGCTTTACAACAACAGGGCTTAAACAATGCCCGCTGCGCCATTGGTAGCAATTTACTCGAAGATGATTTACTCGCCACTTATCTACGCCTTTCTGGTTGCTTTGTTGTTCCCCGTGAAGACCTTCCCATGCGCACAATGCTACAACGCCTGCGTCAATTATCGGAGCATATTAATACATTGAGTCAGCAGCATAATATTTGGATTGCCCAGCGTGAAGGGCGCGCCAAAGACGGCTGGGACATCACCAATCCAGCTTTAATTAAAATGCTATTACTTGCCAATAAAAAAACCTTAGCCACGGAACAATACCTACAGCAAAAACACATTGTGCCCGTGTCTATTTCCTATGAGTGGGATCCATCGGATAAGGAGAAAGCCGAAGAACTTGCGTTAAAGTCTGAAAATAGTGAGGCCGTATTCCGCAGTGACAGCTTGCAGCATTTGCAAAACAGTTTATTAAGTAAAAAAGGCCGTGTTCATCTTGGTTTTGGCAAGCCTTTACACGCCGATAATGCACGCTCACCCAGCGCCGTTGCCGACCACTTAGATCAGTTTATTCAATGTAATTTCCAACTCTACCCCAGCCATTTAGCCGCCTATAAAATGAGGCATGGCAAGGGTTTAACGGGGGAAGAAGCACAAGCCTTACAACATTTAAATGAACGTGCAGGGCTTGCGAGCTCACAAGCCGTGAAAGATAATCTGCTCGACTTATATGCCAACATTGCAGAGCAACGCCTAGCGGCGAATTAAGAGCTGCAGCTCACCTCTAGGTTTTTAGCCCAAGCCGGTGCAGCTTGAGCGTAGTCTTGCATCTCCGGCTGTTCATCGAAGGGTTGACTGAGCAGTTTTAACAAAACATCAATTTCTGCATAGTCTTTTTGCTGCGCCTTATCAATTGCCTGCTGGGCTAAGTAGTTGCGCAATACATATTTAGGATTGATCGATTGCATGCGGATATGCCGCTGTGTGTCGTCTGATGACTCGGCTTGCAAGCGCTGTTGATAAATATCTAACCATTCGTGTATGGCTTCACGATTTAAAAACAAATCTGTAACCGAAGCTCTGTCAGGGCTATCCGCATTCGCGTCCATGGGCAAGTGACTAAGCGCCCGATAGAAATTGGTGTAGTCAGGGTGGTTTGCTTGTAGCAGCTTAAACAAACTGGCTATCAGGTCCTCATCGCCCTCCTGCTTAACGTGCAAACCCAGCTTTTTTAATAGCAGTGCTTCATACTTGGCATTTAAAGCCGGTGAATACTGGGCAATAGCGGCACGGGCATCGCCCTCTTCTACCCAGGGCAAGAGGCAGCTAATCCAGGCAATCAAATTCCACTGACCTATTTGTGGCTGCTGGTTAAAGGCATAGCGCCCCTGATGGTCCGAGTGGTTACATATATGCCCCGCATTCCACGCCTCCATAAAACCGAAGGGACCGTAGTCTAGAGTTAAACCCAGCACCGACATATTGTCGGTATTCATCACCCCATGGCAAAAACCCACCGCTTGCCACTGGGCAATCATGCTTGCGGTGCGCTTAACCACTGCTTCAATAAAGGCCAGTACTGGCTTATTCGCATTCAAGCACTCGGGATAATAATGCTCAATCGTAAAATCGATTAACTGTTTTAGCTCATCATGCTGACCTCCATGATAGAAATGCTCAAAGCTGCCAAAGCGAATATGACTCGGCGCCATACGCACGACCAAGGCCGCGGTTTCCACCTCTTCCCTATAAATAGGTGCATCGCTGGCAAACAAGGCAAGGGCTCTTGTAGTGGGTATGCCTAAAGCATGCATAGCCTCCGAGCATAAATACTCTCGAATACTCGAGCGCAATACCGCACGTCCATCGGCCCCACGGGAATACGGTGTTGGTCCGGCCCCTTTAATTTGTATATCCCAATATTGCCCCACATTATTTTCTACTTCGGCGAGCAATAAGGCGCGGCCGTCACCAAGCTGCCCAGCCCAATGGCCAAATTGGTGGCCAGAATAGACTTGAGCCAGCGGTTTAGAGCCTGGCCAAGGACATTGACCAGTTAAATATTGAGTAAATGCAGGGTCATCAACACTGTGTGTATCTAGGTCAATTAATACAGCCGTACTAGAGCTGAGACTAATCAACTTAAAGTCATCAAATGCAGAGGGGGGTACAGAAGAAGAAAACGCACTGCCTAGTTCGGCAAAGCGATTGTGTAAGGTGAGCTGACTAAGAGATTTTAAAGGTGCATTCATTCACCCATTATCTAAGACTTAGACCAAAGAGGATAGTGATAATGCAGAGGGGACGTGCTCAAGCCAGAGTAAAACAGCTGATAACGAAATTGCGGCTAACCACGTGCCAACGGGGATATAACGCATAGAAGTTCCCTCTAAAAAATGCCGGGGAATAGCCCCGGCGAATAAGCGACTGTGGAGATAAGACATCCCAACGTACAAGGGGAAAGGAAGACAGGCATACTACCTGAGTCCATAATTTGTCCGTTGCGACGAATTGAGTTAATAATAATCATTCTCATCTGTCGCGTCAAGCGCAAATGAGAATTATTCTCAAAAGAAAGAGATTCGTTCTCGGTCATACTTACAATTTTTAACTTCAAAAGCGCAAATTATCGCTATATAGTCAAAAAAAACGGATCATTTATATGCCTCAGAACACCCTGCCACTGCACAAGCTAAACCCCAGCAACCCCGAATTACTGCAGCACGTATATGGCATGGTCAACGGAATGCTACTAACCGCTTCGTTGATGTTATTGATGGCGGCATTTTCTTATTTACGTAAAAGCCACCTGAAAACACGTGACCAAAAAAGTATGAGCTTCTGCTTCTTTTTAATGGCTGCTGGCTTTCTCATGTTTTTACTCTACAACCTCTACTACCAAGGATTTAGTGGCGCCGTCAGTACTTTAGTTATTAGTGATACATTTTTTATACTAGGTAAATATACGGCGCCTATTGGCCTAATTCTTGTCACTTACATCACCTTGCTTGGCACTGGCATCAAGTCCTATAAAGCCTTCCAATTTCAGCAAAGCTTTAGCTGGTACATCAAGGGCTTATACACAATCAACGTACTTGGCTTTGCCGCACTATTCTATATAGACAACCCTATTAATACTTCCCTGTTGATACTACTGCTATTTATACCCCACAGTATCGGCGCGGCGGTTTACTGTTTTATTGGTTTGCGTGACATTGTCTTTTCAGTATCGATGGGAATAATTTTTTCTATCGCGACCGCAGGTACCTATTACTACTCCTGGCTTACCTACACACGGTCGCTTAACGTTTCCCCTGAACTAATAGCTGCTACTCACTTCTTGTCCGCCCTGTCTGGGGTTGTCCTAGCCTTTATTTGTTTGCGTTACGGATATGACGAAGCTAAGCGCTACATTAAAATCAAAAATTTAGATCACCTACACCTTATTTCACAGTTTAAAGAAGCCCTTAATAATGATGAGTTTTACTTGGACTACCAACCTCAGCTCAATATTAGCAGCAACAAGATCATTGGCGTTGAAGCATTAATACGCTGGAACCACCCTAAGCATGGTGTGATCACACCCGATAACTTTATTCACCTAGCAGAAGAAACTGAGCTTATTGACGACCTCTGTCGGCGAGTGATTGATCTTGCAATTAAAAAATCACGTCAACTTAATAAAAAAAATTTAGACCTAAAAATTTCCATTAATTTTTCAGCCAAAAACTTAAAGCCTTCTATTATTGACTACCTGACTAAAGCCCTTGAAAGAGAAGAAGTCGATGCGCAAAAAATCGTTATAGAAATCACCGAGTCATCGGTCATTAAAGACGAGGGTGAAACAAAAGTCGCACTAGAAATGTTAAGTGAAATGAAATCCATTCTTTCTTTGGATGATTATGGAACGGGCTTTTCTTCGCTCAGCCACATTAACAAACTGCCATTCAAAGAGTTAAAGATTGACCGAAGCTTTGTGAGTGACATTGATACGAATAGAGACAATTATAAGATTGTATTGTCCACCATTAGCATGGCCAACAGTCTAGATTTAAAAGTAGTTGCAGAAGGCATTGAGAATACCAAAGTATTAAACCAGCTGCGCACAATGGGCTGCGACATCGCGCAAGGCTACCATATAGCCAAGCCTCTAGCGGCCCACCAATTAACTAACTGGGTTAAAGAGTTTAACGAAAAGACTTAAGCCAGCTCTATTCCATTGGGCACTATTTTTATCTGCCCTTGCTTATATAGTTTGCCAATAGCCTGCTTAAATACTCGCTTACTCACTTGAAATTCAAATTCAATATCTTTCGGCGAGCTTTTATCGCTAAAGCTAGACTTGCCACCAGCCGCTTCTAGATGAGCAATAATTTTATCACTGGTCGAACAAACTAAAGTGCCCTTGTCGGGCTGAAAGGAAATATCTATTTTCCCATCATCCCTAATAAGTTTGATATACGCTTTGAGCTCCTGCCCCAAGTAGTAATCTTCGAATACTTGATTGCCATAAGCCAAGCCAATATATTCATCATTGATGATGACAACTATGCCTAAGTCAGTGAAGTCTTCTATTTCAACATCCACTTCTTGCCACTGGGAAAATACTCCTTGGGCGACCGTTTCTTTTAATGCATTAAAACTGTTACTCATTCTCATCTCTACCTGAACTACCTGCTCGCCACATTTGGTAATTGCTATGTAATAAGGACTTACCCAGTAAATGTGCTGCTACCGGCGCTGTCATTAATATAAAAACGATAATACCAATAGCACGAGAAGTGACGGACAATTCTTGAAAGTGCAAAGCCACCGATACCATAATTAATCCTAAACCAATCGTCCCCGCTTTTGTCGATGAATGCATACGAATATAGACATCGGGCATACGTAAAATACCTAGCGCGGCAAAAAATATAAAAAACACACCCGCAACCAAGAAGAACGCGATAGTAATATCCATTACGTGTCTCCTTTATCAATTTTTTTATTAGCTGGGCCATTTAATATAAATCGTGCAAATGCGACCGTACTTAAAAAAGCTACCAATGCCAGGGTGATCGCAATATCTAAAAAAGCGGCCTCCTGACTAAGTATGGTATATACGCCTATAAAGCCAATGGTAATAAAAGCAATTAGGTCTAGGGCAACTACGCGATCGGCTAAGGTTGGGCCTTTATATAAACGCAAAAAAGCAATCGCAAAACTCGCTAATAAGCCTAAAAATGCAAACTTTATTGCAAACTGTAAAACATCACTCACCGGTCACCTCAATCACTAATTTTTCAAATTTCATCTTTATGTCTGAGATAATTGCAGCTTCATCTTTAGCAAACATAGCATGTACAATAAGATTTTTTTTATCCTCTGAAACATCTAATATCAAAGTACCTGGGGTAAGTGAAATTAAATTAGCTAACAACATAATTTGAAAATCTGATTCCACCTCAATCGGTAAATAAATTATTTTAGGATCACTCAAGTGAGTAGGAGTGACTACATCCCATACGACTTGCAAGCTACCTATAACTAACTCATATGAAAAAGTCACCATCAACTTTAATAATGAGAAAAATCGTTTTCCATAAGTAGACTTTGCTTGTGCAGGGCGTGACAACGTCAATGCTAAGAACCCCACTACAAAACCCACTATGAAATCTTTACTGGAGTATTCACCGTTTAATAACATCCAACCTAGCGCGAGCAATACATTTAATGGGAATAAATTCATGGTTCTACCCTCGCCGCCGACTCTGCAAGTACCGCACTCACATAGCCTTGTGGATTCAATAAATCGTTACTAGCCTGGGAAGCGACCTGATAAAATGACTCGGCAAAAAGGCCGATGAGAATAGTGATTAAACCCAGTGCAAACACAGGGCTTAAATATAAAAGGCTATCCACTCTATTAATCGGCTGTTGCTTTACATGCTCTGGTGCGGGCTTCCAAAATGCCTGCCCCCATATTTTTGTCATTGAAAATATAGTGAGGAGACCGACAAAAAGCGCTGTCGCTGCGAGTAGGTAATACTCGGTTTGTAAACTAGCCTTGATAACTAAAAACTTCCCCCAGAAACCCGATAAAGGAGGAAACCCTGCTAAAGAGAATGCAGGAATTAAAAACAAGAAGCCCAACAAGGGAAAGGCTTTAAATAGCCCCCCCATATGCGCTAGGTTATCACTTCCATAACGCCTTTCTATATAGCCACCAATCAAGAATAGATTAGCTTTTACAATAATATGGTGAATGATGTAAAAAATAGTACCACTAATGGCCAATGGGGTATAAATGGCCAAGCCCATTAACATATAACCAATTTGGCTAATAATGTGAAAAGACAATATTTTTTTAATATGGAACTGACTAGCGGCACCCAGCACCCCCATTAACATGGTCAAAGCAGCAACAACAATCATCGTGTCTTGATAACCCGACTGGTCAACAGCAAATACCAAGGTGAATAAGCGCAGCATTGCATACACACCGACCTTAGTTAACAACGCAGCAAACAGAGCCACTACTGCACTAGGTAAAAAAGAGTACGAAGCAGGCAACCAAGAATATAAAGGGAAGAATGACGCTTTAATTGCAAAGCCAAAAAAGAATAAGCCCGCAACTATCGTCTGCGTTGATTGAGGGACTTGCTGAATCTTGCCGTGTAAGTCTGCCATATTCAAGGTACCCGTAGCGCCGTAGAGTAAGCCTATGGCTAATAGCAGCACCATGGTGGAGACCAAGTTCAACACAGTATATTTAATTGCAGCATCAATTTGTGGTTTTTCTGCATCGAGTACCATTAAACCAAATGCGGCAATCAACATCACTTCAAACCACACATACAGATTGAAGACATCTCCAGTTAGGAAGCTTCCGGCAACTCCGGTTAATAGAATGTGAATCATGACATGATAAAGTGGATAAGATTTTCGCCGCCTTAAGTCTGCACAACTATAGATCGTAACAGCCATGCCGATAATGGCCGTAATCACTATCAAGCTCGCGGCTAGGGCATCCGCAACAAAAACAATGCCAAAGGGGGCTTGCCAACCACCAAGCGCCGTCACTTGCGTGCCTGATATTAAGACGTTGGACAAAATCATCAGCGCCACCCACACAGCTGCGGCTGCTCCGGCACAGCTGACGATAGAGCTGAGTAAACGGGAGCGATAAACACAGGCTGTTAAACAGGCGGTGAGCAAGGGCATGAAGACCGGCAATACGATCCAGTTAGCACTCATAAAGCGTCACTCTGGTTTGAAACACATTCAGGGCCTTCATTTTCAGCGATGGCGTCCATATCTGCAGTGGTAAAGGTTTGAATCGCTCGATAAGACAGTAGCAAAGCAAATAATAATATTCCAAAGCCAATAACGATCGCCGTTAGAATTAATGCCTGAGGCAACGGGTTGGCCGTGCCCAGCGCTGGTAGTAATTCATCTGGCTTGATGATCGGCGGCATACCTAAGGTTAATCGCCCCGATACAAAAATAGCTAAATTAATAGCATTGCTGACAATCATCATGCCGAATAAAAAGCGGACGAGATGTCGCTCTAGCATCAGATAGATACCTATGGCCATCAATGCCGCAATGACAACACACCACAATAAATCCATCAGCTGAGCTCCTCTTCAACATTCAATAATATGCTGAGTACAGAACCGAATACAGCTAAGTAGACACCTATATCAAATAACAAGGGACTACCTAATGCAGTATCTGGAACCCACATACCTGATAAAAAAGGTTTACTAAAAAACAGAGGTACAGCGCCCGCAAGCAGGCAAACACTAATACCGAACAAGGCAATAGCAGTCGGGTGTATAAGCAAACGGCGATACACATAACGCGGGGATTCAGCAAGCATCAATAATGCAAAGGCAATTACGGCAATCAAACCTGCGATAAAACCACCACCAGGACTGTTATGCCCACGCAGTAATAAATACACAGAAAATATCAACATCATTCCACTGACAATATGACTGGCTGTTTTGAAGATAATAGAATTCATGGCTCGCCCTCCCTTGGCTCTAGCTTATCCGCTTTAATCCTGCCCAAAGCAGCAATTGCGGCTAATGCCGCAACAATAACAACAACTGCTTCACCTAAGGTATCAAATGCTCGAAAGTCGACAAGTATCACATTAACAATATTGCGGCCGTGGCCACCACTCACCGAATTCAAGGCATAAAACTGCGATAACTGTGGATCCAGTGGCGCTGCGCTAATCAGCCATAGAACAAGTCCAACTGCAAGCCCGACTAGACTAGCAATAATAGCGTTAACGCCACGTCGAGTGCGGCTGTGTTTGGGTACCGCACGAGAGCGCGGCAAATAACGCAAAGCAATAGCAATAAACACCACGATCAATGTTTCCACTAATAACTGTGTCTTCGCAACATCGGGGGCACTATAGGTCAAAAAAACTAACGTCGTTAAAAAGCCCATCGTGCCGAGAGCGGCGACGGATAGTAGCAAAGTTTCTGATTTGACCACAACAAAGGCAGAAGCCACTAAAAAGGCGGCAAGTATTAATTCGTAATAGTCTACTTTTATCGATACGGCTGGTAGCTGATCAATGTGTGAAATCCCCACCAACAAAATAAGCGCTAAGATAAAAAAGAACTGTAAAGTGTAAGCACTTAATTGCCCATGCTGGATAGTGCGAGTCAGCTGTTTCGCCAATATCACAGTGGCATCAATTAAACCTTGAAAGTGATCCTTGCCTGTACCAAAAAATGCAACAAAGCGGTTCACTTTGGGGTTCAAAACAGGGTAAGCCTTGTACAGAAAAACACCGATTAAAAAAGTCACTCCACTGAGTAATAAGGGAAGGTTAAAACCCGTCCAAAGTTTAACCGTTTTTATGTCTGTGCTATTTAACATTGCAGTGGCAGCGGGGGTAATAATCAAGCCTTGATAAAACGACAATAAAGCAATGGGAACGACCGCACTTAAAACAGCTAATATGACAGGAGGCAACCACAACAAACGTTGATTTTCTACAGGCTGCATCGCTGCAGATTTAGCATGGCTTTTTTGCAAAAAGGGTTTAATTAAAATCAGTAAGGATAGAGCTACCATAATGGCATTCACCAACAACATGGCTGCCGCCAACAACCAACCAAATTCCAAGCCTGCTTTATAAATATATTCTTTAGAGATAAAGCCAAAGGACGGGGGTAAACCCGCCTTAGACGCCCCCGTAATAACCGCAGCAGAAAAACTAATCGCCAGCACGGACTTTAAACCCGCAAGGTCGTAATATTCGCGTGTACCCGTGGCTTTATCTATATTGCCCACGATCATAAACAAGCCCGCCTTATAAAAAGAGTGAGCCGCAATTAACAACAATGCGGCCGTTACCGCATAACTAGAACCAATGCCAATCAACAAAACGAGCTGCCCTAAAATCACATTGGTGCTATAGGCCAACATCAGCTTTAAATCCGTTTGCTTATAGGCCAACAACGCACACCACAGCGCGGTAAATGCTCCAAAACTGCATAATAAAACCTGCCATAACTCGTGTTGGCCATACACAGGCAACATGCGTGCAAGTAAATACACGCCAGCTTTAACCATGGTGGATGAATGTAAATAGGCACTCACCGGCGTCGGCGCTGCCATAGCCCCCGGCAACCAGAAATGAAAAGGCCACTGGGCAGACTTAGTAAAGCAACCCATAAGAATGCACAACATACTGGGTATAAACCAAGGGTGTTGTAACAAAGGTGCTGGAGACTGAGTAATTGCATGAAGACTATAAGTGCCCGCCATTTCTCCCAACATAATCAAACCCGCTAACATCACCAAGCCGCCCGCGGCGGTAAGCAACATGGCTTGTAAGGCGTTTTTGCGTGCTACCGGCTTGTCATAATCAAAGCCAATCAATAGATAAGAGGTTAAGGTCGTCAGTTCCCAGAATACAAATAGCAGTAATAAATTATCAGCTAAGACCAAACCCAGCATCGACAACATAAACAAGCTGAGATAGACATGAAAGGAAATGCGCTTAGGGCTGTAACTCATGTAAGCGCTAGCATATAGCTGCACTAAAATCCCTACCCCCGTAATCAGTGAGGCAAACAGCACACTCAAACCATCTAAGCGAAACACTAAATTGATATCGAGTGAAGGAACCCATTGGTGCGAAAACTCAACAGCAGTACCCGAGTAAGCCTGAAGAATTAAGCCAAGAAAAACGCAGGGCAAGGCAACACAGATAGAAAGAATGATTTTACTAAGGGCTATTTTGAATAGACTGGAGCTTTCGGGGAATGTGGTCATAAATACAATGCGGCCCTTACAAATTATGAGGATTTATAGCCCCATGGATATTCAATATTATACCTGTAATTGGCTTTTATTGCTTTAGCTAGCTTAACCTAGGGGGCCTATAAAACTCCATCTCCGTTTATAACGGCAAATATAATTACAGACATCAAATTGACTTCGCTCACAAAAAATGGCCGAGTAAACTCGGCCATTTTTGCGACTTATTGAATACCTAATTAAGACATATGGAAGAAACACAACTTGTTTCCGTCCAAGTCATACACATAGCCGCCATAGAAAAAGTCAAAACGTTGTCCAGGTTCACCTGCGTCAGTAGCACCTAATTCGATCGCTTTGTTATATAGTTTTTGTGCGCCTTCTGGTGACCCCCCAGGGATTGCAACCATTTGACCGTTACCACAGCTTTGCAAACCCTCATCAGCTGGAGTACAAACCGCCAACATTGCGCCGCCAGCTTCAGTACCGTAAAACTTAATACGATCTAATTCCATAAGCTTTTTACCACCGACAAGACTTAGTAATTCGTCGTAAAAAGAAACTGCTTTCTCTAGGTTCTTCGAACCAATAGTAGTATATCCAATCATTTTAATACCTATATTTATAATGCTAGTTAGTTTAAATGGCTGCTCAAATCATGAATTTTAAGACTCGAGACACTTGAGGTTTATCAAGGCAACCAATACTAGCTACCTTCTGATAGATAGTCAATGATTTATGTCTTTTCATTAATGCCTCCGTCATCTTTTATAGAGCCATGTTTTTGCTTTGAATCGAGTCCTTATTACTAGACACTCGTTTGCTTCATAAAATAATTTCGTTCG
>CAZBWS010000049.1:17062-18614 GCA_964495705.1 uncultured Gammaproteobacteria bacterium | reverse complement strand
CCAATAATTATTTAGTCTGATATTTACCCTATTATGAACAACCTAGGCCAACAAATTAAAGCTGCACGTAAAGCTAAAAAATGGACTCAAGCCGAGCTGGCAGATATGGCGGGCATAGACCGCACCACCATGGGTAGTATCGAGCGCGGCAGCTATCGCGACATCGGTATTCGCAAGGTCGCCCGCGTAGCCGAACTGATTGGCCTGCAATTAATCTTGGTTGAAGAAAGCTTACCAACCCTAGATGAGCTGAATGCGGATAGTCCCGTAGACAACCATTTTCAGCCTTGGCAAGAGCCAGAACCTCAGCTGGCCTCCGAAGACGTCGACGGAGAAGCCGGTTAATGTCGAGTAACACCGCACTCGACGTTTACATCGCCGACCACCTTCACAGCGAGCATTTAGTAGCGCGCCTGAGCAAGCAAGGGCGCAGCTATGGCCTGCAATACGCCGCCAGCGCCCAGACCGACATATCCTTAACCATGCCGCGTCGCGCCCAGCCCTATGTCTTCCCCGAGCTGCACCCCGTGTTTCAAATGCACCTGCCCGAGGGACCCGTGCGCCAAATGCTGGAGCATGTCATCAGCAAAGCCGAAGGCTCTGGGGATCTCTCCCTATTACTGGCACTGAGCGACAACCAACACGGGCGGCTACGCTTTGCCCTACCCGGCGCCAAGCCCAACGCCCCCGCCAAACCCAGCAAGGAAGACAACCTGCACAATGCAGCGGATGCGGAGGGACTGTTTACCCAGATGATGACCCGCTACGCCAAGAACTCGGCACAGGCCAGTGTGCAGCCACGCATCAATACCAGCTTGCAAGGCAAGGCCGCCCTGCCCACGCCCTATTATATTATTAAAAGCTGGGGCGCCGAATTTCCAGAGCTAGCCTGCAACGAATACGCCTGTATGCAATTCGCCAAGGCCGCGGGCTTAAGCATTCCACAAACCCAGCTGGGTGACAGGGGCAAAACAGTACTCTCCCACCGCATCGACAAAAACAAACAGGGCCTCAGCACCGGCTTTGAAGACTTCGCCGTGCTGCAAGCCAAGAGCACCGCCCAGCGCTACGACAGCTCATTAGAAGCCTGTGCTAAAACCATTCGTCAGTTTGTCTCACCGCGCTATCAAGGGGATGCGCTGGGACAGTTTTTTATGCTGACTTTAGTTAATGTGATAGTGCGTAATGGCGATGCGCACCTGAAGAATTTAGCGATTAGCTACGAACACTCAGGGGATCGCAAGCTTGCGCCATTCTTTGATATCACCACCACCACCGTCTACTTACCCGACGACTTTATGGCCCTGAGTTTGAACGGCTCTAAACAATGGCCGAGTAAAAAAGCCCTAGTGGATTTTGGCGTACAGCATTGCATGTTGAAACCTCAGCAGGTTCAGGCTTGTTTTGAGCATATAGAAAAAGCCATGCACAAAGGCCGCGCAGCTTTTCATCACTTGTGTAAAACACGGCCTGAGTTTCAGGAGTTGGCGGAGAAGATGGAAGGGGTTTGGGTGAAGAGTTGGAAGGGTTTAGTGTGATTTCGATAGAAGCC
>CAZBWS010000049.1:10702-16962 GCA_964495705.1 uncultured Gammaproteobacteria bacterium | reverse complement strand
AACCTAAAATCAACCCTTCCCAGCCTATCCGCATGAGTTATTATTAACCCCATGCACTCAACCCCCATCTACAAAGACATCATCCTCGTTGGCGGCGGCCACAGCCACGCGCTATTGCTGCGCATGTGGGCGATGAACCCAATTCCCGGTGTGCGTGTCACTCTGGTGTCCAACACCGTACTCAGCCCCTACTCAGGTATGTTGCCAGGGGTGATTGCGGGACATTACACCTTAGACGATAATCACATTGATTTGGTTAAGCTGTGCCGCTTTGCCGGTGCGCGCTTCATCCATGGGGAAGTCACGGGCTTTGATGTGGAACAGCAGCGTATTCAGCTGCGCGGCCGCCCCGCGCTGAGCTTTGACTATGCCTCTATCAATACCGGCGCTGCTCCCGACCAGTCTGTGCCTGGCGTGGCGGAATTCGCCACGCCGATTAAGCCTATCGCACAATTTACCCAGCGCTGGCAGGTCTTATTAGACGAGTTCAAAGCCAGCAAGGGCAAAAAGCATATTGCCGTGGTCGGCAGCGGTGCTGGGGGCATAGAAGTGTTGCTGGCCATGCAGCACGCCCTGAGCAAAGACGTGGACATTAAAGCAGAGCTGCACTTTCATTTGGTGGTGCGCGGCCAAGGGCTACTCAAGGGCTACAGCCGCAGTGTGAAGAACAGCGTAAAGAACCGCTTGGCTAAATGTGGCGTGCAAGTGCACTACGATTTTGATGTAGCCGAGCTGCAAGAAACGCAACTCGTCAGTAACAATGGAATAAGCCTAGCAGTAGACAGTGTGTTTTGGTGCACCTCTGCCGTGGCACCCGCCTGGCCCAAGGCCTGTGGATTTACTACTGACGAACAGGGCTTTATCAGTGTGACGCCGTATCTGCAGTCGATGAGTAATAAAAACATCTTTGCTGCAGGAGATATTGCCCATATGCCCCATGCCCCGCGCCCCAAAGCCGGTGTATATGCGGTGCGCCAAGCGCCTATCTTACTGCACAACTTACGCAATGCAGTATTAAAAAAACCGCTCAAGTCCTATAAACCCCAAGATGATTTTTTAAGCTTAGTCGCCCTAGGCAATAAAACGGCGGCCGGTTCACGCAAGCCCTTATCCTTTAGTGGTGCTTGGGCCTGGAGCTGGAAAGACCGCATTGATCGCGAGTTCATGGACAAATTTCATCAGCTGCCCCCCATGAGCGCTAGTAAAAACACCGCTAATCTCGATATACCTAATGCTTTGATTGAAGGCTTCGCCGATTCGCCCCAACACTATCAAATGCGCTGTGGTGGCTGTGGCGCTAAAGTCGGTGCTAGCGTGCTAAGCCAAGTACTCAAGGACTTACACAGCGTACAACAAGACGGCGTGCTGCAATCCATGGGAGATGACGCTGCGGTTTTTAAAGTCCCCGAGCAACAATTGCTAGTGCAAAGCGTTGACCAGCTGCGCGACTTTATCGACGACCCCTACACCTTCGGCAGGCTATCCGCATTGCATGCACTAAGCGACTTATTCGCGATGAGCGCCACACCCCACAGCGCCCAAGCCATGGTCACCATGCCCTACGCCAAGGAGACGATTGTTGAGCGCGAGCTGGCGCAGTTGATGGCGGGTGCGGTAGAAGAATTAAACCGCCACGGCTGCGCCTTAATTGGCGGCCACACCTCGGAAGGGCCAGAGCTGAGCTTAGGCTTTACCGTGAATGGTCTCAGCTCTGCAAGTGATATTCTGAACAAGGCGGGGGCACAAGCAGGCGATGCATTAATACTCACCCAAGCCTTGGGCACGGGCACTTTATTTGCCGCAAACATGCGCTACCTCGCCAAGGGGCAATGGATAGAGCAAGCCATAGCCGCCATGCTACAAAGCAATCAAGCAGCTGCAAAAATATTCGCCCAACACGGTGCTAGTGCCTGCACCGATGTCACGGGCTTTGGTTTGGCCGGGCACTTAGCAGAGATACTCAAATCCAGCGATAGCTGCGCAGAAATTGCATTAGATAAACTGCCTGTCATGGACGGTGTAAATGACTGTCTAGAGCGCGGTATACGCAGCAGCTTATACCCCAGCAATCGCAAGGCTGAGCGAGTGATTTTTAATGCCCATGAAGATAACTGCGCTGGGGCGGTACAGCTGCACAAGCACTACCCCAGCTTATTTGACCCTCAAACCTGCGGTGGCTTGCTGGCCAGCGTGCCCGCTGAACAGGCCGCTAGCAGCCTATCCGCATTACATGCCGCGGGCTATATAGAGGCTGTTGTTATCGGTGAAGTATTAGCAGAGCCACCAAATGAATTTGGTGAGTGCTTGTATTTAAATTAAGTGCGCATAAAAAAAGCCCTGCATTGCAGGGCTTTTTTTATGCATAGCGGATCTGTTTACTCGCTATAACGAGCAACATAAGGCACGAAAGTTCCATCTCTCTGTATACTAGAGCCGGCAAATACATAGTCATTAATAACCACTACCTCACCCGTTGTCTCTGGGCTATTACTTGGCATTGTCGCCGTTGCAATCAAATCACCCGACAAATCGATTTTTTGCGTGGTACTGTCGCCGCTCACGACAAACGCAGTAGAAGAAAACACTTCAATATCCCAGGCGATACCGTCGCGGAAGGTCTTGCTCCAGCGCTGATTATTATTCGTACTTAAGCGAACAAATTTACGGTTGGTCGGGTTAGATAGCATGACAATCATATCGCCGCCTAACTCAATCAAACTAGCGGGGCCGTGAATGGAAAAACTACCATTAGCGGGTAAATTGATAGTGCGCGTCCATTTTGCAGAGCCGTTAACCAGGTCAAACTGCTGCACTAAGGCATAGTCTTCGTTGTAATACTCGAGAATCACATTGACTGTATTATTGAGTACCAATATGTCAGCCTGCTGACCTAGCCCATCAACGTGCGAGGCAGTCCATAGCGCATTACCCAATGCATCATAGCGCGTAGTAGCCGCGTGGCCAGCCACTAAAAAATCACCGTTTGATAGGGGCTCTATACGCCAGCTCGTCTCACCCACAGGGTCTACTTGAGCCACCAAGTTAGCCGACAAGTCGTAAACATAGCTGTTAACACCGGTGGTATAAATCAACCCGTTAGAAACCTGCAGATCACGTAAGCGTCCGTCAGCAATCACTTCTGACCAAAGAATCGTACCTGATTCGTTAATGCGTACTAGCTTGCTGCTATCGTCGATGTCATTAACCGCTAATACCCAGCCATCACTGAGTCCCTGCATTGCGACTACCGTCTCATCAAGGCCTAGGTCTACGACCTTTTCCCATAAAGTAGTACCACTGGTGTTCAGTGCCGCCAAATAGATATCTACGTTGCGCTCAAAACCCGTAATGATCGTTTTAGTCGCGCTTAAGATCTGCTGATTAGGCCCTGCTTCCATTGCATCCATCCATTCAATGCGTGACTCATCAGGATTATTAACACCTAGGTAACGCTCCCAGTCCGCTTCTATTTGGCAAGCTGATAATACGACGGCACCTGCGATACATACAATATTTTTAACGTTCATGTCTGCTTCCTTTATCTCAAATTTTCTTGCTAGGAATATTAGAGACAGGATTTAGAATAAGCTCACGAATCACATGCTTTAGAAAATCGTTTGAAAAATAAAAATAACCCATATAAATCAATAAGATAGGGTCATTCACAACGAAAAAATCATACGCTTTTTTGTAAAAACTAGCGATTGCAGTACTGGAGGGAATTTAAAAAATGAGGCTTACATATTGCCTTTTATGCAATATGGGCGCCATTGGACTAAGCCCGCTAACCTATTAGTAGCGATTAAAGTTAACAAGCTCATTTTTTACAGGACACTGCAGCTCCAAAGCGGTAACACGTAGACGTATGCCACCGCGGTTGTCATTGTTTTCCCCATACACTGGATCACCCATAACAGGGTGCCCGATACTAGTCATATGCTGACGCAGCTGGTCTTTAATGCCCGATTGCAGCTGTACATCAACTTTTGAATTATTGCCATGATCGTTATAGCTCACACGCTGGTATTGGGTCAGTGCGGGCTGCTTAGCCAGCGTTGTATCAATCTCGCCCTGCTCATCCACCTGCCCCAAGGCTTCAATGCGATAGCACTCTTTAATCTGCCCGGTTTTCTGTAATTTATTGAGATAGTTCGCCGTGCGCTTTTGATGCCCAACGATAATCACACCGCTGGCTTCCGCCTCAAGATCACTGACCTTATAAACATGGCGCTCACCCTGCGCCATCAGCTTAACCAAGCGCAATACTGAATTGAAATCACCCCAATCATCACCCTCAATGGGCATAGCCGTTGGCTTATTCCAAACCGTATATTGGATACGATCATCCAATAAATCTAGCTCTTTGGGCACCTGCGCCAGTAATTCAGAATTATAAAAAACTTCCACCACATCATCGGTGCGAATTTCTGCTTGGGCATGGCGCAGGCGCTCACGCAAACCATCGCGATTTCGCCAGATACAGCCCTTATTCATCGCATCCTTCAGTTTAGACTTGGACAAATTCACATACTCTTCCAAAAACTTAATAGCGATGGTCCAGTCTTTATTAGTAACAGTGAATTTTTCTTGAATGATCATGGGGGCACAGATTCTGTTTATAATAGCGCTATTGTAACCGAGTCGGCCCAGCCATGAGCAGTTCTTTTGCCTCTAACACACTGCGTGAACAGTTCCCTGCCCTGCAACAGCAGGTGCACGGCCGTGAGCTGGTCTATTTAGATAATGCCGCCACCACGCAAAAGCCCCTATGCGTTATAGAGGCAATGAATAATTATTACCGCAGGCACAATGCCAATGTACACCGCGCCAGCCATGCGCTCAGCGCTGCCGCAACCCGTGACTTTGAAAATGCACGGAGCAAAGTACAGACCTTTATTAATGCGGATAGGCTGGAAAGTATTATTTGGACGCGCGGCACTACCGAGGCGATCAACTTAGTGGCTCAGAGCTGGGGGGAGGCTCACTTACATGCTGATGATGAAGTCATTCTTAGCGAGCTAGAGCACCACGCTAATATTGTGCCCTGGCAATTACTGGCAAAAAGAATCGGCTTTACCATCAAGGTAATCCCGATATTGTCCAGCGGCGAACTCGATATGCAGGCCTACCAAAATCTACTCAGTGCTAACACCAAATTAGTCAGTGTGTGTCATGTGTCTAACTCCCTAGGCATTATTAACCCCATCAAAAAAATCACTCAGCTTGCTCACGCCAAGGGTGCCAAGGTATTAATTGACGGAGCCCAAGCCGTCGCCCATATAGATATTGATGTGCAAGCATTAGACTGTGACTTCTACGCCTTCTCGGGCCACAAAGTATTCGGGCCGACAGGTATTGGTGTGCTGTATGGCAAGCTCGAATTGCTAGAAGCCATGCCGCCCTGGCAGGGCGGTGGCGAGATGATCGAGCGGGTCAGCTTTACGGGCACCAGCTTCCAAAAGCCGCCGTTTAAATTTGAAGCGGGGACTCCCGCTATTGCTGAAGCCATTGGTTTAGCGGCGGCTCTCGACTTTCTAGGTTCACAGCAGCAGGCTCAGGCCTATGAAAGTGATCTATTAAATTATGCACGGCAGCAATTAGGGCGTATTCAAGGAATAAGCTTTTATGGCGACACTCACAATAAAGTCGCAGTCATCTCTTTTGCCATTACAGGTCACCATCAAAAAGATATCGCCACGGCCCTAGACCACCACGGCATCGCTATCCGCGCGGGTCATCACTGCACTATGCCATTAATGCAGGCACTGGGTATTAACGGCACACTGCGAATTGCTTTAGCTTTCTACAATACCTTCGAGGAAATTGATGCCCTAGTGATCGCATTAACAGAAATCACGAACGGCAACAGCGATGAGCTAGACCCATCTTCAATGGGTGCTTTAGCGCTGCTACGCAATGAGAAAAGCTGGGATGCCCGCTATCGCCAGTTAATGCTACTGGGTAAAAAGCCAACCGCCACAGACTATCCGCATAGACTGAGAGCACCCGAAAACCTTATTGCGGGCTGTGAAAGTGAGGCTTGGCTATGCCACTGCATAGATGCGGATAGCCTGGAAATCACCTTCTATGCCGACAGTGACTCCAAGATTATTCGTGGTTTACTCGCCCTGGTACTTGATATTTGCGATGGTAAAACGGCCAATGAAATTTCGACGATTGATTTTGAAGAGATATTTTCTGAGCTGGGCTTACAACAGCATTTGAGCCCGAGTCGGGGGAATGGCTTGTTGGCGATTATT
>CAZBWS010000049.1:0-10602 GCA_964495705.1 uncultured Gammaproteobacteria bacterium | reverse complement strand
CTCTCCGCCTTCCCCACCAACTTCTCCACCACCTTCGCCGCAGCCACCATACCAAAGCTGGCGGTCACCATTGTCGAAGCACCAAAGCCCCCCGAACAATCCAGGCGCACGCCCGACTCCATGGTCGTTTTCGTAGTACATACCGATCCATCGGGTTTCGGATAAGCTAGTTGCTGCAAGGAGTACACACATTGCACGCCAAAATTATGCCCCGCCGTGCGACTAAAGTTGTAGTGTCTACGCAATAGATTGCGCACCTTAGAGGCTAATGGATCGTTCTTAGTTCTGCACAGGTCCACTACATTTATCTGGGTAGGATCTGTTTGACCACCTGCGGCACCGATAGTAATCACAGGAATTTTATTAATATTGCAGTGCGCGATCAGCCGAGCTTTATTATTCGCACTATCAATCGCGTCCACCACATAGCTCATCGTTTTGTCGATATAGCTAGCGATGTTTTCTTCGGCGATAAAATCCTCGACCACATTGACTTTACAATATGGGTTAATCGCCAGCAGGCGCTGGCGCATAGCGTCGACCTTGGCTACCCCAATATTATCGACTGATGCGTGTATCTGCCGATTGGTGTTGGTGACACAGATATCATCCAGATCAATCAGGGTAATCTCGCCTACACCGCTACGCACCAAGGCCTCAGCCACCCAGGAGCCTACACCACCGATACCCACTACACTGATATGAGCATCGCGCAGGGCTTGTGCGCCGACGACACCATACAGGCGTATGATGCCACCAAAGCGTTGATTAAAGCTTTCATCTTGATTCATGGGGTATGATTATACTTCATTCATTCTCAGCATTAAGTAGCTATGAACCCTTTGATCAAAAAAACTCTCCGTCAGAGCCTACGTATCAACAAACATGTGGTTAGTATTGCCAATAATAGCTATGACCGCTTATTCCGCAGCGACACCTTGATCAAATCAGACCTAACACTAAAGCAAGAGATACACAGCAATGGGCTGATGTCTGTGCACTATTACCCACCCCTACAAGAAAACCATATAGAGCTAAATGACGGTTCCAGCTTGGCTGTAGAACAAACAGCACACACTACCCCTTTGGTCATTGTTCCGCCCCTTGCCGCCAGCAGTCTCATCTTCGATCTTTTGCCCCATCGCAGCTTGGTGAAATTTTTTTTAGCCCAGGGTTTTTCTGTCTATTTAGTTGACTGGGGTCAACCCAAACGCGAACACAGCCACCTAGGTATGAAGGAATATGTTGAGGATATGCTGCCCGATGCGATTACTCATATTCGCGAGCATTCCCAGCAGTCAGACCTTAGCCTTATGGGTTGGTGTATGGGTGGCTTATTCAGCTTAATGTATACCGCACTTAGCCAAGACAAAAACATTAAAAATATTATTACCATCGCTAGTCCCATCGACAGTCGCCAAGGGGGTGTCGGTGGCGGCATGATAGCGGCATTGCTCGGCCCGGCTAAACTGGTGCGCAAATACACACGCTTTCGTATTAATAAGGTAGACCCGAAATATTTCCGTGTTCCAGGTAAGGTTAATTCCATCGTCTTTAAGTTGACCAATCCCATTGGCAGCCTGTCTACTTACTGGGATTTATTAGTCAATATATGGGATCGTGATTTTTTAGAATCCCACACCACCACTTCTGACTTCCTGGACAATATGCACGACTACCCTGGCGGTATCATGCAGGACTTCACGGTAAAGTTCGCTCTTAACAACCAGCTATCTAAAGGCCAAATGAGGATCGGTGGAAAAACAGTAGACTTTGAAAAAATACATTGCTCTCTGCTGGCGGTTGCCGGTGATTCTGACGCTCTAGTAACACCCGCTGCGGCACGTAAATCCATGGAACTGGTGTCCTCTGGCGACAAAGAATTTGTTATTGCCCCAGGCGGCCACGCTGGCGTGGTTATGGGCGCAAAAGCGCAAAGTCATGTGTGGGCTGTAGCTGCGGATTGGCTGGGATCGCGTTCAAACTAATATGCGCATCGATCGATTCTTAAGCAACAACACCCACTATAGCCGCAAAGATGTGCGTAAGTTAATGGCCAAAGGGGAAGTTAAAGTAGAAGGAGAGGTTGTTACCGACGGCTCCGTACATATTACCGAATTCAGCCATGTGGAGTTTATGGGCGAAGCGCTGCAAAGCCGCCGTGCACGCTACATAATGCTACACAAACCCAAGGGCTATCTCAGCGCGACTAAGGATGATCAGCACAATACGGCGATGGATTTAATCCATGAAGACTTCAAGCAAGACCTGCATATTGCTGGGCGCTTAGACTTAAACACCTCTGGCTTATTACTCATTACAGACGATGGCAAATGGTCACGCCATGTTACCGCACCCAAGAAAAAAATCCCTAAAGTGTATTTGGTGGATACCGCAGATGATATTAGCCCAGAAACAGCAGCGGCTTTTGAACAGGGCGTTTACTTTAAATATGAAGACCTAACCACCTCCCCTGCACAGTTAGAAGTCATCAGCTCTAAACAATGTCGATTAACGATCTATGAAGGCCGCTACCACCAGGTAAAGCGCATGTTTGGCTCGGTGGGAAACCGTGTTGTTGAATTGCATCGAGAATCAGTGGGAAATATTTTCTTAGACACTGCATTAGCACCTGGGCAGTATCGCCACTTAACCGATGATGAAGTTAAACAGTATCTTTAATCAACGTCATTCCCGCGCAGGCGGGAATCTCTTAAGCCATGCACACTAGCTACGTATACATCCTCACTAACAAGCCCAACGGCACACTCTATATTGGTGTTACCAGCGATTTAGTTAAACGCATATACGAGCACAAAAACAAATTAGCAGAAGGGTTTTCAAAAAAATACAACTTAGACAAGTTGGTTTACTTCGAACAACATGAAAACATAAGTTCTGCCATCCTTAGAGAAAAGCAACTCAAGAAGTGGAACAGAGCGTGGAAACTTCGCATCATTGAAGCTCAAAACCCTCAATGGTTAGATTTATATCCCAGTATTATTTAGGAGATTCCCGCCTGCGCGGGAATGACGGCGTTGAATTTAGACATCCTCTACCAAGACAAACACTACGTCGCCATTAACAAGCCCGCTGGCATGTTAGTACACCGCAGTGGCATAGACCGCCATGAAACAGTGTTTGCCATGCAACTGCTGCGCGACCAAATAGAGCAGAAGGTATTCCCCCTGCACCGCTTAGATAAGCCAACCTCAGGAGTATTATTGTTTGCCCTTAGCTCAGAGGCTGCCAAGGCCATGGCTTCTGTCTTTGAACAGCACGACATTCACAAGCACTATCTGGCCGTCGTACGTGGCTATGCCCCTGAGCAAGGGCATATTGATCATGCGCTGAAAGAGATTGACGACAAACACGATGATGCACGAAGGCAAAAAAACAAAGACGCACAAGAGGCCATCACCGACTATCGTCGCATTGCTAAAATAGAGCTTCCCGTGTGCGTGGACAAATACCCACAGAGTCGCTATTCCCTGGTCGAGCTCAGCCCTCAAACGGGGCGCCGCCACCAAATACGTCGCCACCTCAAGCATATCGCCCACCCGATTATTGGTGACGTGAACTACGGCAAGGGGACACACAATCGTTACTATGCGGATAGCCTGAACTGTAAGCGTCTACTACTTCACGCCAGCCAACTCGAGTTTGTGCATCCCTATACGCAGCAGCCTATCCGCATTTATGCGGAATTGGATAACACGATGCAGGCTTTGTTTAAGCGTTTTAATTGGCAGACATAAAAAAGCCCCGCAAAAGCGGGGCTTTTTTATCTACGCTAGCATTATTTGCCTAGCTTTAAAGTACTCTTCGGCTTGCCCTTAGAGATAGGCTTGTCCTTATAAGTTTTCTTACCCTTTTTAGCACCATCTTTAGATGCCTTCTTATAAGGGTTAGACTTATTGCCATCTGCATCAGCCTTGTCCCGACGCGGCTTATCAGAACGATCTGACCTGTCATTACGTGGGGGCTTGCCAGCAGGGGCATTGCCGTCAAATGGCACCATGCTCATCTTCTGCCCACACACCCATGCATTACCAATAGTCTTAATCGTTTCGCGATTCAGGTCCTGCGGTAAATCGACAGTAGTAAAGCCATCATGAATCTCAATCGGGCCGATATTCTTGCTGTCGATGCCACCTTCGTTGGCGATAGCACCAACAATATTTCCAGGCTTAACCTTATGATTGCGACCCACAGAAATACGGAAACGTGTCATGCCTTCTGGTGCAGACTTGCTGCGCTCACGGCGTGGGCGATCACCGCGATCGCGCCCACCGCGACTATCGCGATCACGGCCGCCTCTGTCACGCCCACGACGATCGTTGCGATCATAGGAAGACTCTTGATACTGTAACGGGCGATCCTGCAAAAACAACGGCTCGTCGCCTTGTAGTAGTTTAGCTAACGCTGCAGCAATATTCACAGGATCAGAATCGTGCTCTTCCTGGAACTCTTTCACTAACTTATAGAAAGGCTCGATACCTGGGGCAACCATCGCGTCAGTGATCTTCTTCTTGAAGTTCTCCAGGCGATGCTCATTGATTTGGTCCACTGAAGGCAGCTTCATTGGCTCAATTTTTTGACGCGTAGTGCGCTCGATCGTTTGCAGCATGCGCTGCTCACGCGGCGCAACAAACAAAATTGCCTCGCCTTCACGACCCGCACGACCGGTACGACCAATACGGTGAGTATAAGCTTCAGCATCATAAGGAATATCGTAGTTCACAACCAAGGTGACACGTTCAACATCAATTCCACGGGCAGCAACATCTGTTGCTATCAATATATCTAAAGAGCCTTTCCTCAAACGATCAATCGTGCGCTCACGCTGCTTCTGTACGATGTCACCGTTGATCGGCGCACTGGAATAACCACGCGCTTCGAGCTTCTCTGCCAGCTCAGTCGTTGCGTTCTTGGTGCGCACAAAGATAATCACACCCTCAAAAGCCTTGGCTTCCAATATGCGCGTTAGGGCCTCTAACTTATGCGGGCCTTTAACCGGCAGATAGGTTTGCGTAATACGCTCATTGGTTGTGGTCGCAGATTCAATTTTAACAACTTTAGGATCATTTAAGTGCTTGTTAGCGACCTTGCGAATCACCGGCGGCATCGTCGCTGAGAACAAGGCAATCTGGCGCTCTTCAGGAATGTTATCCAACACCCATTCAACGTCATCAATAAAGCCCATGCGCAACATTTCATCTGCTTCGTCCAAGACCATGGCCTTGATGTTGTGCAACTTCAATGTCTTGCGCTTGATGTGATCCATCACGCGGCCCGGTGTACCTACTACTACGTGTACTCCACGCTTGAGCTGACGCAACTGACCGTCATAGCCAGAACCACCGTAGATAGGCAGCACGTGTAAACCCGGCATATAGCGCGAGTAAGTTTGGAACGCCTCGGCCACCTGAATAGCCAGCTCACGAGTTGGTGCTAACACCAACACCTGGGGAGCCGAGGTATCCGAGAGGTCAACTTTAGATAAGAAAGGCAGTGCAAAGGCAGCGGTTTTACCCGTACCCGTTTGCGCTTGGCCCAGGATATCGTGGCCATTGAGAATATGTGGAATCGCTTCCGCTTGAATCGGTGAAGGCTGTTCATAGCCCAATTCTTTAACGGCTTTTAATAGTGGCGCAGCCAAATCTAGCTGATCAAACATCAGCTCTTGCTTGTCGGTAGACATATTTTTGAGTCCTATTATCGCCTAGATTTTTATCTAGCGATGCACATGCAGGCACAAGGAGACTCTGTAGGGGATAGTACGCTCACACACCCTTAACCGTAAATTAAGGACAGCCTCCTTCATGAGGCGAAGCGTTCATAGAAACGTATTCAGAAAACGCTAAATAAGCAATGCGGATAAGCTACTAGAGCATACGCATGACAAAAGCTGCGTCGTGCAAAAACCTTGCAAAGACCAACAGCCAGTACTGTTCTACACCGTCTCGATACAACCGGCGGTTAAGATCTGTACCTCTTACCAAGGTAACAACACAGATCACGAAGCGCGCATTATAGAGATTTAAAAACTAATTACTGGTTAAAACAGGCTATTTTTGCTGTATAAAAGCGTTTATATGCGCACAACAGCCGACAGAATCCGTCATACCTTACTATTCGAGACAATTGCGATCGTCTCGACGACGGCTATAACTGTGCTTATTTTAAATAAGCCCGTGGCGACGATGGGGGCACTTGCCATCGCTATCAGCGTAATGGCAATGCTGTGCAACTACCTTTATAACTTAGTGTTTGATCACTGGCGTATGCGTCGCGGCGAGAGTAGCCCC
This sequence comes from uncultured Gammaproteobacteria bacterium, assembly GCA_964495705.1. GTDB lineage: Bacteria > Pseudomonadota > Gammaproteobacteria > HTCC5015 > HTCC5015 > CAZBWS01. The sequence continues at coordinate 4,291 of CAZBWS010000049.1, read as the reverse complement.
AATCAACGCAGCACCCCAATAAGAGTTCTTCACGCAATTGGCTTTGAACTCAGCTTTATTGTTTTAACTCTGCCATTGATTGCCTGGTGGTTGGAGCTTAGCCTGTGGCAGGCGCTGCTTTTAGATATAGGCTTTGCAGTATTTTTTATTGCCTATGCCTTTGTCTATAACTGGGCTTATGACCGAATATTCCCCGTGCCTATTCAAGATTGATCATTTTTGTCAGGTGAAATCACCTTAATATCATCCGGTACTCGCTCCGCTTCGCCATCTAAAATAACACCCGAGTGCCCTTCTTCTCTGGCGATTTTATTTTCCAGTGCTGCCTCTAGTCTGGCTATGTCTTTTTTGGACATGAAAAACCGCGCCATTTTTTTAATCTGCTGAAACTGCGCCGAATCGCGCAGCTCGGTGTAATTTGCAAAACTCATGCTTTGCCCATTAATTTCCATATTGGCTTGAGCGTTATTATCTTCTGATTCTAGCTGCGCAATAATTTTATCCACCATGCGGATAGGCTGCTGAGCCTGTGTTTTGAGCTGTTCTTCACGCTCTGCCTTATCACTTTTTATATCGCTAAATGTTTTAAAGGCTACAAGCAACAGCATCATTGCAAAGCCAGCGCCGGGTAACGCCACAGCCAAGCCACCACCGACAATAATAACTATATGTAAGACGATTAGGCGGCGATAGGGCTTTTTCATTTCTAGCTGTGCACTAACAATACGCTCGGCCATATAGTCTTGTACATAGCGAAGCCCATGAGCCATCAATATGCTTAAAGCCACCCATTTCAGCCCCCCGTTAAACACATAGGCGATAGCGGAACTAAATACGGCTTGATCATTTAACTGCGTGACACCATCACCCAATACGCCAAATACAAACATTCCGTGCACCCAGCAAAAAACACCATAGTGCAGCATAAAAAACAATGACAGCGCCGCCCCACCAATAGCAAATGCCAAGCCACCTTGAGGCTTATAAATCATACGAGCAATAACAAACAATCCAATAATCAGATTTTCAAACCAATATATAAACACCACCTCAAACGGCGTCCAGTCACCCATAAGAACGCCTAATAGCGGCCAGATGTTAACCAAAGCAACCGCTAGATAACTCGCATAAGGACTTTTCTGAATTTGCTGCATGCTATGACTCTAAGTAATTTTTTATATTGTTGGCAGCCGCAAAGGCTAGCCATTGTTGAAGGTGCTTTTCAGGAAAGCTTAGCTCAAGATCAACCTGTTCAGCATAATCTATTGTTAACACTTCACCGCCCTGTAAACCCAACCAGTGACGGATGTTTTGCTCTACAGAAAAGTCACACATGACTCTAAGCTGATGCATAGCATCCTGCTGTAGCGTGGACAATTCATCCATGGCCAACTGCGCCGCCGCAGAATAAGCACGCACCAAGCCCCCTGCGCCCAACTTTACTCCACCAAAATAGCGAATCACAACAAGTACAATATCGCCAATATGCTTATGCTGTAGGACATTGAGTATTGGCTTGCCCGCCGTACCGTTGGGCTCACCATCATCATTCATGGCTGCGCTCGCCGCACAATACGGATTACCTAGTAAATAGGCCCAACAGTGATGGCGGGCATCAGGGTAATCGAGCCGGGCTTGGGCGACAATGGAAAGCGCCATTTCGCGACTATCCGCATAGGCGGCTCGGGCGATAAAACGGCTTTTTTTGACCTCGTATTCCACTTCCACAGAATCGGCAGGCACGGCATAATTTTGCATAGGCCAAGTTTACAGCATAGACAGGAATAATCCGCTAAACTCTCGCCACCAAACAACAGGTATTCCCTCCATGGCAAAAGGCCTAGACCAACACCGTGAACGATTAGAAGCCCTCTCGCTACTCGGCAAAGACCTCACCCGTCGCGCCGGCAGCAAATGCGAGCTGTGCGAAGCCAACGGGGTAAAGCTCAGTATTCACGAAGTGCCCCCCGTGCCCAAAATGCCTGAGCTAGAACACTGCATCTTTATCTGCGAAACCTGTAGTGAACAAATAACCAAGCCCAAACGCCGAGACCCCGACCACTGGCGCTGCTTAAATACCGCCGCTTGGTCTACACAACCCGCTGTGCAAGTCGCCGCCGTGCACATGCTTAAACAGCTCAAAGAACACGACTGGGCCAATGACCTAGTGGATACGCTCTACCTAAACCCTGAAATTGAAGAATGGTTGGGGAAAATTGAGGCTTAGTAACAGTAAGGCACTCGCTAGAAAACCAAGCACCTAAGCTACTTTTCAGCCAAACTCACCGACAGCTGTCGCAATGCCCAAAAGAGAGAGGCTTCGTGTTCTTGTAAACCATTGAATTGCAATGTTTTATTGTGTTACATGTCCAACGGCGCCAGAAATATACGACAGATCTATCCAAGCCCCCCCTGTCGCATATGCAAACTAGAAAGCCCTTAGACATACTGGATAAGTGATTGAAAAAATTAGCATAATCGTCGATCATGAGTTTTTAAATGAAATAAATAAACGACAGCGATGCTGAATGAAATATACGACAGATGTCGTTGAATCAGCTGTTAGGGCCCTTAAATCTAGCATCACACCAAAGAGGAAATATGGAAATCACAGTTAGAGAAATAGAAGCTCCAAAATTCGATATTAGTTCTGAAGAAATTGTTATTCTTCCGCATAACTACCAGTCAGATGAAAATCATGAGTATCATTCAACGACAATATCATTTTATAAGTACTCTAAAGATCAGCTTGATATTAAATATTTAACTGAACCTGAGTTATTGATCGAGCAACGTTCTGGTGACTGGTTTGGCCCACTCTTATTTGTTTCGTCTTCAGCCCTATCACAGAACCCTGAGTTAATAGCTGTTACTTGCGGCGTAATTGCAAATTATGTTACTGATTTCTTCAAAAGCAAAGATAAGCCGAATGTTCGACTAAAGGTTATCCACAAAGAAACAAAAACATCGAAATTAACAGAGATATCCTATGAGGGAGGTTTAGAGGGTTTAGATAAGCTCGAAGCATCAATAAATAAAATCGCAAGCAAGAGCAACAACGATGAGTGAGAAAAGAATCTCTTTTGAAAAAATTCACGAAGAGTTTTGTGAATTTATAGATTCTTGCGGGAAATTCAGTTTTTATACCAGATCCAGCGAAATTCAGCGTCAGAAAGTTGCGGAGTGCGAAAGGTACCTCGTCGTTATTAAGCAATATAAGTCTCAAGCAATTGAGAAAAAAGACGAGCATGTGGCCAACCAATTTTTTCACATGCAATGCATGATCAATGCTCTAAGATCATCCCTCTTTATGTGGTTAGAACTTAAGGAAAATAGTTTTGAAGATGCCTGGACTCATTTGGTCGATTCGCAGGAATATATGTCTATCGCGTTAAGAATCAATGATTATGATGGAATTCGAAACCTTGAAGCTCGCCTGAAAGGCGCCGAAAAATCACTCTTCCCTGGCTGGAAAATATATAATAGTCCGGGTTTTGTTGAAACTATAGGAAAGTGCTCGATATGCCATGATCCGTTTTCTGAGTGTGATCATATTGAAAATGAAATTTATATGGGTAGTTTATGTCAACGGATAGATCGAGAGATTGTTAGAGTTGATCATTTCGCATTTGTAGAAAATCCGCGTGACCAGCGATGCATAATTACTAAGATATCAGATGATGATGGGAATGAAATTGATTATTTTACTTGGGAAAAAACTGGTGAAAAGGTAGATAACGATGAAGGGCATCATGTTGAAGGTTGTATGTTTTGCATCCCTACACTTGATGTACTGTAGAAAATCCAGCCCTAACAAGTGCATGTTGTCGGACTGGTTTTCCGCTTCGCTCCAAACCAGCCTCAAATGCAGGCGTCATGTGTATTAAGGCTTTCAGATAATGAATAGTAGCGCAGCTAAACGAAGACTTCTTGCTTCGAAGAAAGGAGAAAGCTTCAAAAGAGAGATTTTGGTCAAAGTTGGATTGCCTTATGTCGTCAAACAGGATGAGGTAGATTTTCCAGTCGATGGCGAAGTGTCAGCCTGCGAGCTAAGTATTGAAGGTCTAGACGAGTCATTTAGCCTAGTAACTTTTGGTGCGGATCAATTGCAAGCATTGCAGCTTTCGATTGATATTGACCCTATCCTAAAGCGATTGGCGAAAGACTACGATTTCTACTTTCCTACAGGGCATGCTTACTTTGAGTGATATTCAAAAGTCACATAACCAGATGCTTCTGCGGAAATCCAACTCGCTGTTGCTCACGGACTTCCGCAGAGCATGGCGTTATA
>CAZBWS010000048.1:0-19569 GCA_964495705.1 uncultured Gammaproteobacteria bacterium | reverse complement strand
TTCCTTAATCACTTGTTTAGCCAACAACTCCCCCGAACCACAGGCCATCGTCCAACCCAGTGTTCCATGCCCAGTGTTTACCCAAACATTATCTAAGTGCGTTTTACCAATCACGGGTACATTATTCGGTGTTGATGGTCGTAAACCCGCCCAAAATTTCGCCTGCCCATAGCCCCCCATTTCTGGGAAATACGTTTTCACTCTATCAAGTATCGCCTTGCAGCGAACTTCATTCACACTTTGAGAATAGCCACTGAGCTCTGCTGTACCTGCTACACGCAGTTTGTCACCTAGGCGGCTCATCACTAATTTATATTCGTCATCCGTAAGACTCGTTGTCGGTGCTGCGGCAGTATTTTCAACCGGTATCGTCACAGAGTAGCCCTTAGCGGGATACATATTAATGTTATAGCCAATACCCTGTAGAAAGGCGGAAGACCAAACTCCCATGCACACAACAACGTGTTTGGCCTTAACAGGCTTAAGTTCGCCACCATGCTTAATACTCAGTTGTAACTCTGTATTGTGTAACTTCTGCTCTGTCACATCCGCCTCAAATACAAATTTCACTCCCATACGCAAACAAACTATACGCATTTCCTGGCAATACTCATAGGCATTGCCCGACTCATCATCTGCGGTATAAGTCCCACCCACAATTTCATCGGCGACGGGGGTTAAGGCAGGCTCTATTGCCAACACTTTGTCAGTGGACACCACTTCACGCTCGCAGCCTAGCCTTTGCATTAAAGCTGACACTGGCTGTGCAGCCTTAAACGCAGATGGGGTGCGATAGAAATGCAAAATCCCCTCCCTGCGGTGTTCATATTGCAAGGCATGCTCTTGACGAAGCTGCTGTAAACAACGGCGTGAGTGCAGGGCAAGCTTTAAAATCATTTCTGTGTTCGTTGTAGAGCGCCCAGGCAGACATTCCCACAACCATGTAGCCAACCAACGCCATTGTTGCGTATCTGCACGGGGGCGAAATAGCAGCGGAGCTGTAGGGTCAGCCAACCAGCGTAAAACTTGTAAAGGGGCTTTCACATTAGCCCATGGCTCCGCATGACAAACCGAAATCTGCCCGCCATTAGCAAAGGACGTCCCTCGACCTGGCTCGGGTTCTTTATCAACCACTAGTACTTTCAAGCCCGCCTTGGCCAACCAATATGCGGTACTAATACCAATCACACCAGCACCTAAGACAGCAACATCATATTGCTCGGTGTAATCAAAGCTAAACTGTGCGGTATTGGAAGAGTTAAAATGCATTGCGCAAGTTTAAACGTAAGCACCGCAAAAGTTTCATTTTTTTTCGTTAAGGCGGCATTGCTTGCTTGATAAACCTATCTAAAACAGCAATGGGTGGTAAAATAATATATCGACTACTTTATTGCTTCTGAATACTTAATCACTTTAGACATAAACATGAACAATCCTCTCATCTTTCTATTAACTGCCAGCCTTATTCTCAGCGCATGCTCGACAAGCAGTGCCACATTCCGCTCTGGTATTCGCTTTGAAGGCGATAATGCACGTAAAGATCGCTATGGCTTGTATCAGCTCGACTTAAAAAAATCCTATGGTATTAGCCTTATAGGCAACTGTGCCGAAGTGGTACACAAAGGCACAATGACCTTTCCAGTCATTCCCATGCCCCCCTTATTACCAACGGGCAATAAGGTCAAAAAAGATGCCGCACAACGCCCTTTCAAGCTAATTTTGCAATCCAGCCATGGCCTGCGTGTAAACCATCAATCCGTTATCATTAATTTGGCGTTAAATGGGAAACAACAGCAACTCAAATTTGCCGAAGCTGATACTGATGAAAAGCGCGGTAACAAACAGTTTACCTACTCTACTCCCTATACCTGTGAGCAAATTAAAGATGCTAGTATCAGTGTTAATAAATTAATTGTGTCGGGTTCCAGCATTAATATTCCAAACCACACCATGAACTTCTTTGAAGAGACCAAATGGTCAAATAATTAATGTATACACAGCTTATTTAACAAACAAAGCGAGGCTTATGTGAATAGAATAGTTTTAATTTCATCCTCATTATTGCCTACTCTAGCCTCTGCCGACACGGGCTTAGGTGCCGAGGGTTTTTGGGTACTATTACTCAATAGTTGGTTTTTGGCTGTTGTTTTTTTTATTACTTTGCTCTTAACATTTTTTAAATTCTTCAGTACTAAACTACGTCGCAACCTATTTATTGGTATCAATACAATTCCTCTACTCGTAACATTCAGTGCAAGCTATATTATGTTACGTGACGGGGCCGATATCAGTAATGTATGGTGGCTAATTACTGGAATACTGCTTAGCCATATTTGCAGTTTTACTATACCGACTGTGCAATACAAATTGCTCAGTAAAAATGCTTAAACGCACTCTCGATACCTGTAAATGGATTGCAGGCTAATGTCAGTAACAAAGGTACTAGTAACCGCTAATTTCCTGTGCCTATCTCTACTCTGTGCTGCGGATGATGGGGACCTGGCTTATTTTGAAGATGCTTCTGAAAAGAAATCTCACTCTAAAACTATTAACAAACTATCTAGCAGTCGCGACTGGCTCGGCCAACGCATTAACGCCACCAGCGAGAAGCTCGACCTTTATTTTATGCAACGTTTTTTTGCCGATGAAGTCATCAACGGAGAACTCAACGAAGCTAGTAAAGCGAAATTATTTTTTGAGACAGGCTTGCGTGAACGCAGAGGCTTAGAGGGTGACATTGGCTTAGATGTACGCCTTAAATTACCCAATACAGAAGATCGTTTTAACCTCATCATTTCCTCCGATGATGAAAACGACGATCGTATTAATGACACCGCGAATAATAACAGCGACAATGAAAGAGGCGCTTTCACTACAGGCTTACAATATATTGCAAAAGACTTTAAAAAGTGGCGGCCTAAATTACAACTAGGTTCGCGCTGGGGCAACGCACCTGAACTATTTTTCGAAGGCCGACTCAGTCGACGTTTTGGCCATACGGGTCACAACATCAAGACCACATTTTCCGCAGCACATTTCACACGTCGAAAAACGATCTACACCAGTCATATTAATTATTTTTATTTAGTCAATTCAGACTGGGGCTTTCGTTTAGCTAACCGAGTGCGTTATTTTAATAGAGGCGGTTACTACCGCTTTGACCATACACCCGAGCTACAACATCGAATCAACAATGATCATGCGTTTGTTTATCAACTATCTGCTAGTGGAGACAATAGACTAAACCCTTATATTGACAGCTATACCGCTAGTATACGTTGGCGCCACCGCCTCTATCACAGCTGGTTATTTCTTGAAGTAGAACCTAGTCACACCTATTTTGTAGCCCCTGAAATCAACCAAGATCCAGACTCAGAAGCCGCATTATTCATACGACTAGAAATGCTTATTAACAATGATTGAATTTAGCTATATGATTGATAGAAGCTATTTTTATTCCCTTTATATAAAGAGTCAACACTAATGAACATACGTGACTTAAAGTATCTTACCGCCCTAGCCGAACATAAGCACTTTGGCCGTGCAGCCGAATCTTGCTTTGTCAGTCAGCCAACCCTAAGTACGCAAATAAAAAAACTTGAAGTAGAACTAGGCGTAACGCTAGTTGAACGCGATAACAAAAACGTCATGTTGACCAACATTGGCATCACTATCGCTGAGCGAGCGGGCGAGATACTCAACGATGTAGATGAAATCAAAGCCTTGGCAAAGCAGGCTTCTGACCCTGAGTCTGGCATATTCACACTAGGGCTAATCCCAACTATTGGGCCCTATTTATTACCTTATGCGGTAAAAGCGATACGCAAACGCTTTCCCGAAGTGAAATTATATTTACACGAAGCACAAACCCACGTTCTCACCGACATGTTGAAAACAGGCAAAGTTGACGCCGCGATAATGGCCTTACCCATATCCGATGAACGTATAGACAGCTATCCCATATATTCCGAAGCATTTTTTGCGGCACTACCAATGGGCCACCATTTAGGTAAAGAAAAATCGCTAACGCCATCGCAGCTCAAAAATGAAGAAATGATGCTATTAGAAGATGGGCACTGCCTGCGTGACCAAGCATTAGATATTTGCCACAAAATGGGCTCACACGAGATGAGTGGCTTTAAAGCCACAAGCTTAGAGACATTGCGTCAAATGGTGGCCAGTGGCGCGGGAGCAACTCTTCTGCCTACACTAGCAGCAGAATCGAGCCAATGCTCTGAAAGTGATATTTCCATCATCCCGTTTACTAATCCTCAACCAAAACGCGATATAGCTATCTTCTACCGCCCTTCTAGCCCTCGCAAGGTATTATTCCAAGAAATTGGTCGTACTATTGCCGACAGACTCCCCAAAGGCCTGAAAGACCACTTAGAAGTAATCTATTAACCTAGCCTTTAAACATAAAAAAAGCCCTTACAAGAAGGGCTTTTTTTATGTTTATCTGGCAAGTATCACCAGCCCCAGACAACACCAGGAAGAATGTTGTAATCGGTATATTCATCTTTAGTTTTGTCCACAAAGCCACCCGCCTGAGCGCTTAAAGACTGATACAAATTTTTCACCGCTGGAGCTTGCATAGAAACCATTAACTCAGTAATCAACTGCCTTCTCTCATGAGGCTGTGCCGGATTAAAGTTCAATGCCCAGCCAGGGAACACCCTAGTTTCGTAAATAGTCACCAAGTCTTCAGCCGTTATTTTTAACTTTTCAAACTCTAGGCCAGTCATCACCATTGCCTCGCAACGCTTTTTCATCATCGACTGATAACTGCGTTCTACACCGCCCTTACTTACAACAACCAAAGGAGGGTTTACAGGGTCGTCTTTATATTGATTCAAAAACGCTACTGCAGCTAAACCCGGGGAAATTGGTGTACATACAGACTTACCGTTTAAGTCTTTTAACTCTGTCAGGCCTGAATCTGAATTAGTGACTACTTTATAGGTAATTTGGTCCGGAATAGCAGCTAAAACACTATAGTCCAATCCACCGTTACCCGTATTCAAAGTAAGCAGCGCAGTTAGGTGGGATTCAGCAATTAGTATGTCATAATTATATGCCATTAAACTTCTCCTGAACTTACTCCAACTTCTTTCAGGCATATAAGTCACTTTTTCATCAAGTAATTCTGTCAATATATCGGCAAAATCTTGATAAAAAGTGGGATCATTTGCTTTTGGTGCATTTGGCTGAACAGCCAGAGTCAACTCAGCCTGACTTAGCACCGGAGCAATTAGGCATATAGCACCTAATAAACTTTTTTGTGCGAACTTGAGTCTCTTTTTCCTTCCCATATATCCCCCTATAATTATATGAAGTTATAGCTTAGCCAAGGTTGTTTCTTTTGTTATAAGCCACTTACTAGCAATATATTCATACTGTAACTGTTTCTTAACCTTGTCGCTATAGCGATTTGACTGATACCTTTGTACAAAAGATAACAGTACTTTGCGACTATGTACAAACTCTGCCTCAACATGACTAATGGTCATTTTTATAAAGCGCGCTTTTGACATACTTTTTCCCACCTCGTCCAACCATTGTTGGTGATTCAGACGCTTTTTCGACGTGTATTTAGGTGAATAGTTCAACGCATAACGGTGTACGTCACGACTCTCGCGAGCAAGACGCCATTGTTCTAAGGCGTTTAAAATATCCTGCTCTGGCAAAATCGGGGTGAAAATGCTGTCATCTTCAGAGATCGCCTGCGCCTCTGGAGTAGTGACCTCAACGTGGCGATTAGGGTCCGTTGCAACATCATAGGCGACAGGGGCTACATAACCTTCGGGGGGAGCCACTAGGTGAGAAGTTGTAAAAGCATCACCATGGGCGTTACGTAAGCCGTATGCACCAAACCACACGGTTAAGCTATTAGCCCCAAACTGGTAATCCCAGCGCGAACTTAAGCCTCTTTTCAACTTCGTTTGGGGGTCACCAATAATACGTGTGACTTGAAATTTATCCATATCCAGTTGCAGTTGATTAAGCTGTTCTTGCACTCGCATTACTTGCTCTTCCTGAGCGGCAGCGAATACCGAGAGAGGAAACATTAAAGCAATAATGATAAACAGGGATCTCAACATCTGTAACGAATTTTCTCTACTATACTTTTCTTAGTTAAACATACAGCGAGGCATATAGCCCCACACTACTCTCTAAAGTATATGCCAGACAGAATTACAAAGCAGCCTCTAGCTCAGGCACTGCTTCAAACAAATCCGCCACTAAACCATAATCCGCCACTTCAAAGATAGGAGCGTCGGGGTCTGTATTAATAGCGACGATAACTTTGCTGTCTTTGATACCAGCGATATGTTGAATGGCCCCAGAAATGCCGCAGGCAATATACAAATCAGGCGCAACGATTTTACCCGTTTGGCCGACCTGCCAATCGTTTGGCACAAAACCCTCATCAACCGCTGCACGGGAAGCCCCAATAGCTGCGCCTAGCTTATCAGCGATGCCGTTGAGCAATTTAAAATTCTCGCCGTTCTTCATTGCCCTACCACCGGAGATAATCACACTCGCGGCTGTCAATTCTGGGCGCGCAGACTCAGCGACTTCATCTTTGACAAAATTAGAAACACCTAAGTCGTGAACGTTGTCTAAGATATTAATCGCCGCACTACCACCCTCGACAGCAGCAGCGTCAAACCCCGTAGAGCGTATCGTTAATACTTTAATCGCATCATCGCTTTGCTCTGTTGCAATGGCATTACCCGCATAGATGGGACGAACAAAGGTATCTGCACTCTCTATTGCAATCACATCAGATATTTGCGCACTATCTAACAAGGCAGCGACTCGTGGCATTACATCTTTACCGGTTGTTGTCGCTGCAGCCAGTATGTGAGTATATTCTCGACCTATATCAACCAACAATGCGGATAGGTTCTCTGGCAGCATATCCGCATAGGCGGCGTTATCTGCCTGCAATACAGCACTCACGCCATCAACAGCCGCAGCTTGGACGGCGATACCATCTACGCCCTGGCCAGCCACTAAGAGAGTAACTTCACCCAATTGTTTAGCCGCCGTCACCGCACACAGTGTTGCCTGACTTAAGCGCCCCTTATGGTGTTCTGCCAATACTAAAATATTCATGCGATCACCTTCGCTTCATTCTTTAATTTATCGACTAATTCAGCAACTGAGCTCACTTTAATGCCAGCGCTGCGCTCAGTAGGAGGAACAACTTTTAGCGTCTTCACCCGAGGTGTTAAATCCACCCCCAAGTCTACTTCGGAGAAAATATCCAAGGGCTTTTTTTTGGCTTTCATAATATTAGGTAACTTGGCATAGCGCGGCTCATTTAAACGTAAGTCCGTTGTCACAACAGCGGGGAGTAACAACGAGACTTTACGCAAGCCTCCATCTACTTCACGAGTGACTTGCGCTCTAGCATCAGCAATATCGACATTAGAAGCAAAAGTACCCTGGGGCCAACCTAATAGTGCGGCCAGCATCTGCCCCACTTGGTTATTTTCTCCATCAATAGACTGCTTACCCAAAATCACCAGTTCAGGTTGTTCTTTCTCAACCACTACCTTTAATGCTTTGGCAATACCCAATGGTTCAGCATCGTGTTTCGTCTGTATCAAAATCCCGCGATCAGCCCCCAGCGCCATCGCCGAACGCAATTGTTCCTGAGACACTTCACCGCCCACCGTAACAACGATGACCTCTGTGGCTATACCTGCTTCTTTTAAACGTACAGCCTCTTCGACTGCTATTTCACAAAAAGGGTTGATCGACATTTTTACGTTTTTCATTTCAACGCCAGTATGCTCAGAATTCACTCGCACCTTAACGTTGTAATCAATAACCCGCTTCACGGGGACTAAAATTTTCATGCTTTTTCAACCTATATTCATATGCCACAGCAACCTTAGTAGCAATACACACCACTATGATTAACCAAGACAAGCAAATAAAAAACCCATATTGCATCGCAGCAAAGTTGCGCTTATGCTGGCAGCACTTGACGTTAACGTCAACCTGTTAGTTAGAGTTGAAGTGACAAATACTGGAGAAACCCCATGCAACGCGAATCCATGGAATTTGACTTAGTTATTATTGGCGCAGGCCCATCCGGGCTGTCGGCTGCCTGTCAATTTGCCAAGCTCGCTCAAAACCAAAGCAAAGAGTTTAGCGTGTGCGTAGTAGAGAAAGGCTCCGAAGTGGGCGCCCATATACTCTCTGGCGCGGTGTTTGAACCACGTGCACTTAACGAGCTATTCCCAGACTGGCAAGAACGTAGTGCGCCCCTGAATAGCCCTGTAAGCAAAGATGAAATTTTTTATCTACGCAACAAACACCAAGCCAATAGCGTACCCAACGCCCTTGCCCCCAAAGCCTTGCATAACGAGGGCAACTACATTATCAGTTTAGGCAACCTGTGCCGCTGGCTGGCTGAACAAGCAGAAGCACTGGGGGTAGAAGTACTGCCTGGCTTCGCTGCCAATGAAATACTCTATGATGAAGGTGGAGCAGTGCGCGGTGTCGCCACGGGAGATATGGGGCTAGACAAAAACGGTGAGCAAAAAGGTAGCTTCGAAGCAGGCTATGAGTTACTCGGCAAATACACCCTATTCGCAGAAGGCTGTCGTGGCCAGCTCGGCAAACAACTCCTCCAACACTTTGATTTAGATAAAGGCACGCAACACTTTGCCCTGGGCATCAAAGAGCTATGGGAAATTGACCCTGCATTGCATGAACAGGGCAAGGTCATTCACACTATGGGCTGGCCATTAAGTGAAAACGACGCTACTGGAGGCGGCTTTCTCTACCACATCGAAGACAACCAGGTTTCCTTGGGTTTGATCACAGACTTAAATTATAAAAACCCTTACCTTAGCCCCTTTGATGAAATGCAGCGCTGGAAGCATCACCCTGAGATTGAGAAATACCTCAAAGGTGGCAAGCGAATAGCCTATGGCGCACGCGCAATCAATAAAGGCGGACTGCAAGCCGTACCCAAGCTCAGTTTTCCTGGGGGTTTAATCAGTGGCTGCGACGCGGGTTTTATGAATAACGCCAAAATCAAGGGCAGTCACACTGCTATGAAGACCGGTATGTTAGCCGCTGAAACTATTTTTGAAGCGTTAAATAAAGGCTCAAAAGGCGCTGAAGAGCTAATAGAAATGCAAAATAAATTTGAACAATCCTGGGTTTACCAAGAGCTTAGCGAAGCGCGTAACGTCGGCCCAGCCATGCATAAATACGGCAACGCCTTGGGCGGCGCCTTTACCTTTGTCGACCAAGTACTATTCAAAGGCAAGCTGCCGTTAACCCTAACTGACTCAGAACCCGATCATAAAATGTCTTTAGCAAAAGACTGCAAACAGATCAGCTACCCCAAACCCGACGGTGAAATCAGCTTTAACAAACTCTCCTCCGTGTTTATCTCCAACACTCTGCACGAGGAAGACCAGCCCTGCCATCTTAAGCTAGCGAATGCAGATACCCCACTGAACGAGAACCTGCCACGCTACGCCGAGCCCGCCCAGCGCTATTGCCCTGCGGGGGTCTACGAAGTACTTGAAGATGAGGAAGGGCAAAAAAAATTCCAGATCAACGCCGCCAACTGTGTGCATTGTAAGACCTGTGATATCAAAGATCCTGCTCAGAATATTACCTGGGTCGCACCAGAGGGTGCGGGTGGCCCTAGTTACCCGAATATGTAGATCACACTATGGATTATGAAGAAATACTAGATTACTGGTTTGGAGAAGTAAAAGACGGGCTTACCATCGAGAACCGTGGCCAACTTTGGTATGGCAGTAGCCCTGCTACTGATAAAGAAATTACCGAACGCTATGCGGATAGGCTGAAAAAAGCCGATACTGGCAAGCTGGGCCAATGGAAGGAAACCGCACGAGGACGTCTAGCACTGATCATTTTATTTGATCAGTTTAGTCGCAATATATTCCGTAAGTCTGCCCAAGCTTTTAGCTTTGACCTGAAAGCGCAGACACTAGTGCAAGAAGGCATAATATTAGGCCACGACACAGAACTAGACGGTATCGTTCGCAGCTTTTTCTATATGCCTTTGGAACATGCGGAAAATTTAGCACTGCAAGAACTGTGTGTGGAAAAGATGGCAGGATTGATTGCTGATGCCCCTGAAGCCTCTCGCCCTGCCCTTGAATCTTGTTTGACTTATGCTCGTGATCATCGGGATGTGATTGCTAAATTTGGGCGATTCCCCCATCGAAATAAGGTATTGGAGCGGGAGTCTAGTCAAAGAGAGCTAGCGTATTTAGAGACAGCTAATCGGTATGGGCAGTGAGCCCCGCTAAACACTCAATAATTCTCAGCATTCCCCTCCACATCTGCTATGTATAGTGAAAAGCAGCGGATACCTCAATATGAAAAGTATTCTAGAAAAATACCAAAGCGCGGAAGTCGGCATCAACCTCAGCAAGGCCTTTAACCTTGAAAAAGCCACTTTGACGTCAGTTCACGAAGAATACTTCTCTATCATGGGAAGGCAAGGTTCCTGCCTGCATCACTTTCCCTACTCCGCTATTGTCCAGCTAATTGAGAACCCTGACGGTGTACAGGTGGGTGGCTTTTTACAACATAAGGAATGCTATGCCCTAGTCATCAAGGTAGGTCATTTAGTCGAGTATGTGCCAGTCTAACCCACACCGACTGGCTAATTGATGAAGCTGGTCTACACTGGGTCTATAACAACAATAATTAAGAGCTACTATGAAAGTAATTGTTTCCAAACAAGGGCGGATTACGTTAATTGGTATTAATCGGCCCGAATCCCGCAATGCGGTGGACCGCGAAACCGCAGAGCTACTTAGCAACGCCTTCCAAGCTTTTGAAACTGACGAGTATTCCGATGTCGCCATTCTCTATGGCGTCGGCGATAACTTTTGTGCAGGGGCTGACTTAAAAGCCCTCAGCAATGGCATTCCCGCCAATCGTGTACGCCCTGACGGAGATTCTCCCATGGGCCCTACGCGTCTTCAGCTCAACAAGCCCGTCATTGGCGCTCTCTCAGGCTATGCTGTAGCTGGGGGCTTAGAGCTGGCAATTTGGTGTGACCTACGCATTGCCGAAGAAAATACCCAATTAGGTGTATTCTGTCGCAAGCTAGGCATCCCCCTTGTAGACGGTGGCACAGTTCGCCTGCCACGCTTAGTTGGCACAGGCAGAGCAATGGACATGATCCTTAGCGGAAGAGCGGTGGAAGCCCAAGAGGCCTTAAGTATGGGTCTCGTTACCCAGGTTGTAGGCCAAGGCGAAGCCTTAAATAGCGCACTTGCCCTTGCAGAAAAAATCTCTGAGTTTCCTCAAGAGTGTCTTCGTCAAGATCGAATGAGTGTGTATGAGCAGGAGGGTATGCCTATTGACGGCGCTTTACTGAATGAATATGAACACGGCTATATGACTTTGTGTTCCAACGAGCTGCCCAAGGATGACAACAAGTTTGAGTTAAACAATTGGAAGGTGAAAATAAGACAGAGTATTAATTAACGGGCCCTAACGCAGCGCCACAGAGTCGCCTTTAGCCTGCTTTTGTGCTGCCTCGGCAAGCCAAGTATCGGGGGGAGCTTTCTTAGAAAAATAACGACGCACGCCGCGCACAATTGCTCGTGCCATCTTATCCTGCTGCTGTTTACTACTCAGGTTTTTTGCTTCTTTAGGGTTAGTAATAAAAGCCGTTTCGATTAACACTGATGGGATATCTGGGGACTTCAAAACCAAAAAACCCGCTTGCTGTACTTTGGCCTTATGCAGTTTTTTAATCCGCCCTAGCTGGCTTAATATGGCATCACCGATCTCTAAACTGGACTGAATAGTCGCAGTTTGAGACAGATCTAGTAACACTGACGCCAGCAAATCATCCTTATCATCCAAGGTTACACCGCCAATCAAATCAGCAGAGTTTTCTCGGTCAGCTAACCATGCTGCTGCTTCTGATGTCGCACCATTCAAAGACAAGGCATAAACTGAAGACCCTGAGGCCTTTTTACTACTGAACGCATCCGCATGAATAGATATAAACATATCTGCTTTGTGGTTACGCGCTTTAACCATGCGCTTTCGCAAGGGAATAAAATAATCGGACTCGCGAATCAATACAGCGCGCATACCCTTTTGGTCATTCACGTGAGCCGCTAATTTTTTCGCAATAGACAAAGTAACATCTTTCTCACGCAAGCCCTTATGGCCTAGAGCACCGGGGTCCTTACCACCATGACCCGCATCTATGGCAACGACCACATCACGTAGTTTTTTAGGTTTAGGAACGGTCTTGGCCACGGCCTTGGACTTGCTCATACGCGCATCGTAAAGATCAACCACCAAGCGATGCCCCTGTTTGCCTTTAGGCTTGAGCATAAAGCTCTTGGGGCGAACGCGGTGGCTCATATCTAACACCATACGTAGATCTGATTTGTTACGTGCTGCACTGCGAAAACTAATTAAGCTTTTGGACCTTTTCAGCTCTTCTTCACTAGGCAGCTTTAATAATTTAGCAGCCTTAACATCCAGTACGACACGTTCTGGACCACTTAAAGTGAATAAGGAATGGTGAACAGGCTTATCTAAATCCAAAACAACACGGGTAAACTCCGGGTTGCTGGAAACCCGTATGCTACTAACCTTCACTTGATCTGCTGCCCAAGTAATAGTGCTGCACAGGCAAAGCGCGCTAATCAGCAGTATTTTTTTGGCTAGTTTGGTCGGAAGCAGGAGCATTTTACAATCTAGGAATAGTTACACTACTGACAGTGTCGTACGACCGAGCTTGCTTTTCAAGCCCAAAAGGTCGTTTTATTTAATGATTTTAATAAGATAGGCGACATTCCTAACAAATAAGATCAAATAACTACCCTAGATAAGGGTTCTAAGAATTTGGAATTAAGCGCATGCACCGTTAAACAGCGCCCCTTTTCTAATATTTCAATGTCCACAACGATATCGGCTTCAGGTAGTACACCATTGCCCAGCTCTGGCCATTCAATCATGCAAATGGCGGTATCGTGCATGTAATCCCTAATTCCCATCGCCTCTAATTCTTCAGGATCAGACATACGATACAAGTCAAAGTGAAAACACTCAAAACCTGTAAAAGAGTATGACTCTACAATGGTATAAGTGGGGCTTTTTACTGCTCCAGAATGACCTAAACCACGTAAGAACCCACGGACTAGTGTGGTTTTACCCGCCCCCAAATTACCGTTCATATAAACGATAGCAGGGGCACTAATTTGCTTGGATAATGCGGCTCCCCAAGCCTCCATAGCCGCATGGCTTGTTAAACTAAGCTGCATTATGGATTAATCAGTTTACGCAAGGGGTCGAGTAAATCAGATGCTAACATGCCTCGTTCACCATGTAGCTTAGCTGCTCTATCTCCCGCCAAGCCATGTAAATAACTAGCACAGGCCGCTGCATCCTCTAAACCTAAACCTTGAGCAATTAGAGCCGACACAACCCCCGTCAAGCAGTCTCCCATTCCACCAGAGGCCATTCCAGGGTTACCCTTATCACATAGCCAATATTGACTATCAGCACCAGCAACAATCGTCCCCGCCCCCTTCAAAACGACCACTGCATTATAGTGTTCAGCTAAGGACTTAGCCGTATTACAGCGATCTTTTTGCACTGCTTGAGCAGTTACCCCACTCAAACGCGCGGCCTCCCCTGGGTGAGGTGTTAACACCCAGTTGCCCCTAGCAATATAATCTTGTGAGAGTAAGCTCAAAGCATCCGCATCAACAACCAGTGGCTTATTCGACTGTAATGCCGTTTTAAATAACTCCTGAGCCCACACGTCATCACCTAAGCCAGGGCCAATAGCAATGACATCAGCTTTTTCAATTAGCGGTTTCAGTTGCTTCAGCTCTGCTATACCGTGGCACATTAGCTCAGGTTGATTGAGGTTTAAATGGGCTGCATGACCTTGGCGTGTGGCAATGCTGACTAAGCCTGCACCGGCACGCAAGGCAGATTGTCCAGCGAGTAATACAGCGCCTGACATGCCTCGGTTTCCGCCCATTATTAATACATGCCCGCATAGGCCTTTATGCGTCGTGCGTGGACGCCTCGTTAAATGCGTATTCACCCATTTTTTTTCAATGCGCCGCCCTACTGCCTGTAGTTGGCCGTAAATAGACTCGGGGACCTGCAAATCATTAAAGTAGATTTCTCCACAATAGTCGGGAGCCGCTCCCGTCATTAGGCCTTGCTTAAGCCCTAAGAATGAAAGGGTCATATTCGCCTGTACAGCACAGCCCATAACCGCACCACTATCCGCATCAATACCACTTGGAATATCCGCAGCAACCACCTTTGCAGGATGTGAATTGATGGCACCTATATACTCTGCTGTCTCGCCTTCAATCAACCGAGATAGCCCTATACCTAAAATCGCATCAACAATAATATCGTAGCCGTGATCAAGTAACGCGTTACTAGTCACTACCTTGCCCTGCCAACCCTCACCACTATCCGTGCTAGCGAGCATATCCGCATAGGCTTGCTGGGCCTCAGCCTCTAAGCTTTCACCCGCGACTAGGGGTAACACATCAACCTGAATGCCTTGAGCTTGTGCTAAACGTGCCAAAACATAGCCATCCCCTGCATTATTTCCACCACCTCCAACAATCAGCATACGGCTGCAGCCAGGGTATTTCTCCTGTATCAACCCCAATAACGCCTGCCCTGCACGCTGCATTAACTGATAGGCGCTAACACCACCTTCAGCAATAACTAAACGCTCTAATTCGCGAGCCTGCGCAGCGCTATATAAATTCTCGGGAAGCAGTGCCATAAAATTCACTCATTAATTGATGGGGCAGTATTATTTAAAACTCGGTGCAGGTAGCAATGTTTTCATCAGCGTATCCGCTGCTGAGACGCCAATTTGTTTAGCAAAACGGCTCAAGAAATCTGCACGAGGGGTATAGTTAACCAGCTCCTCAACATGCAATACATCACGAGATACACTGCCAACACTGCCATAGGCGTCAATCAAACCTAGCTCTAGACTTTCTTCCCCAGTCCAAACATAGCCGTTAAACACATCCGCACCGGGCTTAATGCGCTCTTTTCGCTCACCTTCAACCGCAGCGATAAACTGCTTGTGCACATTTTTTAGCATCGATTCATAGCGTTGCTTATCAGAGGCTTTCTCTGGCAAAAAAGGGTCCAAGAATGCTTTGTTTTCACCGGAGGTATAAATACGGCGCTCAACACCGAGTTTCTCTAAGACTTCAACAAAGCCAAAACTGCCACCGGAGGTTACGCCAATAGAACCGACGATAGAGGATTCCGAGGCGTAAATATTTTCAGTCGCTGCCGCAATATAATAAGCACCCGAGGCACCGATATCTTCGATAACAGAATAGATCGGTTTTTCTGGGTATAGCAAGCGCAGTCGCAATATTTCTTTATAGATAAGATCAGACTGTACGGGGCTGCCACCGGGGCTATTAATACGCAAAATAACGGCCTTACTATTCTCGCTCTCTAAGGCATCGCGCAAACCCGTAACCACAATACTTGCACTAGCTTCTGATTCGGGAGCAATAACCCCTTTCACTTCAACTACAGCGATATGGTCTTCTGTTAAAGCTGACAAACCATTTATATCTTTCGACAACATCGGTATCACTAGGGCTACGAAAGGAATATAGGCCAACGCCATTAAAAACATCACAAACTTTAAGCGTCGACCGCGGCGCTGCTCAACAACACCAGCCATAGCGACTTTAGTTAGAAGCTTCTCTTCAAAGCGTTGCTGCTTATTCTCATTATCAAACATTTCACTATCCAGCCTTACGGCGTTATTACTGTATTTTTAAAAAGTCTAACAGATCTGCCACTGTATCTAACACCGCCAATGGAGAAAATTTTCTTAAATGCTCTTCAGAGTGAGCCCCACCTTTCACGGCGATAGCATCAACACCCGCTGCATGAGCCATTTGCAAGTCAAACTCAGTATCGCCGACCATCAAGACCTGTTCTGCAGCATATCCGCATTCTGCCATCAGCTCGTGTAACATCAGGGGGTCAGGCTTAGAAGCTGTCTCATCGGCTGTTTTAGTGCCATGAAAACGCTGCTGCATGCCCATTTCCTGTAAAACATGATTTAAGCCCGCACGGCTTTTACCTGTCGCTACCGCCAACCAATAACCCTGCTCTTCCAAAGTATCTAACAGTTCTGTGACACCATCGTATAGAGGGGAAAGCGTTTTATTGAGCGACACAAACTCATCCCGATATTGCGCAACTAAACGCTTCACGTCAACGTGTTGCTGGGGATATAAATACTCAATGGCTTCATTCATGCCTAAGCCGATAATGTGCCTAATTTGCACATCAGTTCGTGTTGGCAAGCCAGTCTGGCGTATTGCCACTTGCATGCAATCAACGATTTTCTGCGCCGAATCCATCAGCGTACCGTCCCAATCAAATACGATAAGCTTGTAATCTTTCATGGTAGTTTATCCAATAACATTTGTAGTTCATTGGGCAAGGGAGCCTTGAACTGAAAATGCTCTCCGTCTAAGTCAAAACCCAGCTCTGCTGCATGTAAAAACAAACGATTGCCACCGTGTTTTTTACAATAGCGATTGAATTCATCGTCACCATACTTGCTATCCCCCGCCAGGGGTTGCCCTAAACTTTTCGCATGTACACGAATTTGATGGGTGCGCCCTGTTTTAATCATCACTTTTACAAAACTGCTCCCCTGAAAGCCTTGTTGTAAAATAAACTCACTGTGCGCACTCTTGCCATCGGCACTTACTACTACCATATTTTCACCACTGATTTCCCGTTTCTCCAAAGGCTTGGTAACGATGACCGAGGCGGCTGGCAACTTGCCCTTGATCAAGGCTAAGTAGCTTTTCTGCATATCTCGCGAGCGAAAGGCGTTTTGCAAGGCATTTAGGGTCTTTCTGTCTTTCGCTAATAATAAGCAGCCGCTGGTGTCTCTATCTATGCGGTGCACTAACTCTAGCTTCTCACTGGCGGGGTGGTGTTGTTTCATCGCCTCAATCACCCCAAAACTCACTCCTGTGCCACTGTGTACCGCCATTCCTGACGGTTTATTGATCACCATCAGGCGCGTGTTCTCAAATAAAACCCCAGCCAATAATTCCTGATATACACGCTCCGGCACATTAACCTGTTCGACAGGATCAATCTTGATCGGTGGAACTCGCACTAAATCGCCTTTTTCAAGCTTGTAGACGGGCTTTTTACGCCCACCATTCACCCGTACCTCACCTTTACGTAAAATACGATAGATATGGCTGCGCGGCACACCTTTTAGCTGTGACATCAAATAGTTATCAATACGCTGACCATCTGAATCTGTGCCTATAAGCAACTTTTGGGTGGGGTAATAGAGTGGTTCTTTAGTATTTGTCACGAAAGTGCCATTGGCGATTGCGGCTGATAGGGTTCACTGATATATTCCAACTGCTTGGACTATCCAGGCGGGTACTCGGCGGTAGTTTATGCTACGTATGCCCTGCCCACCAAACCATTTTTTGGTGAATGACTCAGGAAGCTTATGCAAAAATCTGACTCATGCACCTTTTAATTATGCGATTGCGCGGTTCGCAATCCATTTATATAGAAATAAGCCCTGTGACTGTAACACAGCAACTCTACAATTTGCTGATCACCCTGACCACCTTACTCGGTTTCGATAAGGCGCTGGTTTGTACGTCCTACTCACTCTCATTTTTTCATAGCGCCAAGGCGCTGTATCAGCCCATGGCAAGAAAAATGATTGGTGCACTAGTGCGTTGGCTACATCACGCCAAGGGGCTTTCAACCCTTAGGAACACACATGAAAAGAATGTTAATCAACGCGACTCAGCCAGAAGAGTTGCGCGTAGCCATAGTGGACGGCCAAAAGCTCTACAATTTGGATATAGAGGTTCCCTCTAGAGAGCAAAAGAAAGCCAATATCTATAAAGGCGTTATCACCCGCGTAGAACCTAGCCTAGAAGCCGCTTTTATCAACTATGGTGCCGAACGTCACGGATTTTTACCCTTCAAAGAAATCAATAAGCGCTTTCTTAGCACCGATGCGGTGGACGACAATGGTCGCCCCCTAGTCCGCGATGGCATTAAAGAAGGCCAAGAGCTGATTGTACAAGTAGAAAAGGAAGAGCGCGGCAATAAGGGTGCAGCCTTAACCACCCACATCAGCCTGGCGGGGCGCTATCTTGTTGCCATGCCTCACAATCCGCGCTCTGGCGGTGTCTCCCGTCGCATCGAAGGCGAGGAGCGCTCTCAGGTACGTGAAGCACTGAATGAAATGAACATGCCTGAAAACATGGGCGTTATCGTTCGAACTGCAGGTGTAGGCCGTACTAGTGAAGAATTACAATGGGATCTAGACTACCTAAACCGCGTATGGGATGCCTGTGAAGCCGCATCTGATACGCGTTCTGCACCCTTTTTGATCTATCAAGAAAGCAATCTAATGATTCGCGCCCTGCGTGATCACTATCGCGATGATATTGGCGAAATCGTGGTCGATGAAGAAGGCATTTACAAGCAGGCCTATGAGTTCATGTCAATGGCCATGCAAAATGACCTACGCAAACTCAAGCGTTATGAAGAAAAAATTCCATTATTCAATCGCTATCAGATTGAATCCCAGATCGAGTCAGCCTTCCAACGCGAAGTACGACTACCTTCAGGGGGCTCAATTGTTATCGACCCTACCGAAGCATTGACCGCCATTGACATCAACTCTGCCCGCTCAACCAAAGGCAGTGACATTGAAGAAACCGCCTTCCATACCAACTGTGAAGCGGCTGAAGAAATTGCCCGTCAACTGCGTTTACGCGACTTAGGCGGACTCGTAGTTATCGACTTCATCGATATGTCTAATAACCGCCACCAAAAAGACGTAGAAAACCGCTTACGCGAATCACTGCGCTATGACCGCGCACGCGTACAGACCAACCGCATTTCCAAGTTCGGCTTATTAGAAATGTCCCGTCAACGCCTGCGCCCTTCCCTGGGTGAATCTAGCAAAGAAGTTTGCCCTCGCTGTGAAGGCCACGGCACGGTGCGCAGCATTGAATCCACTGCCCTAGCCGTATTACGCATTTGTGAAGAAGAGTCCCTTAAAGAAAATACGGGGCGCGTAATCACTCAGCTGCCCGTTGATGTTGCTACCTTCTTACTCAACGAAAAGCGTCAACAGCTTGCCGAAGTAGAAGCGCGCAATAACTTAGAAATAATTGTTGTGCCTAACAAGGCACTGGAAACGCCTCACTATGTGATTGAACGTGTTCGCATGTCGGATAAAGAAGCCAGTGCCGCGCGCACTAGCTACCAGCAAGCTACCGTCAAGGAAGAAACTTACGTTCCCGAGCTACGCTCTGACAAAACTGTGGTTGAACAGGCTGCAGTACAAGGTGTTGCCCCTGCTGCTCCCGCCCCACAAAGTG
Source organism: uncultured Gammaproteobacteria bacterium (assembly GCA_964495705.1). Lineage (GTDB taxonomy): Bacteria > Pseudomonadota > Gammaproteobacteria > HTCC5015 > HTCC5015 > CAZBWS01. The sequence goes on along the minus strand of CAZBWS010000048.1, from coordinate 100 downwards.
CGCCCCCCGCAACCAAGGCAAAACCCAACAACAAGAAAAAGCCTAGCAATAAAAAGAAAACTGGCTTTTTGAGTAAGCTGATCCAAGGCTTGCTGAGTAT
>CAZBWS010000047.1:1992-20090 GCA_964495705.1 uncultured Gammaproteobacteria bacterium | reverse complement strand
TTACATTGGCGAGCATCGCCAGCCTTGCTGCCTGTGGTGGCGGTGGTTCTAGCTCGTCAAACCCTCCAAGCACTACTAGCTTTGACCCAGCATCTGTCACTTTTGAAGCTATTGAAACACCGATTACGACTAAGCCTGCCGGTGTTATCAACTATGACGGCACATCTTTTGGCAGCAAGCGTGCTTTTGGCAATAGCTCAGTCGCCTATAGCGGCCAATCGGCTCGTCAGATACTGATTGCTGACATGACGGATAAAATAAAAAGCTATACGTTCGACAACCCAGCAGCCACGGTCGCTGCCGACATGAACTTCTACCTAGACGGACCTACCGATGCCGTTAATTACGATTATGCTATCACGGGCCAAACACTGATCCCTGGCCCAACTTATGGCGACATTTCTACCGGTAAGGCACTGCGTAGTAAAATGGCAGGTCAAGATAATCCTGAGCACTTAATAGGCGGAAAACTGCTAGGCTGGTCTACTGGCCTAGACGCAGACCCCACACCCAGTGAGTTTATTGACTACTTAGTAACATTATTAGCAACTCAAGTGACTGATGGCACTAGCCCTACATTAGAAGCGGTTGGCGGTGAAGTGTCAGTAGACGTTGCCTATGTGAACGGCGAAGGTGTGGACTTTTCACAGCTGATTCAAAAATTCATGTTAGGCGCTGTAACTTTCTCACAAGGTACTGCGGACTACTTAAAAACAGACTTCACCCAAGGCCACTTTAATGACGGCGATAACCGAGATAAAGACTACTCTGATTCTGAACACAAGTGGGATGAAGCATTTGGTTACTTTGGTGCCGCACGCGACTTTGATACTTACACTGATGATGAAATAGCAGGAAAAACGGCTTTCTTTAAAGACTCTGATGGCGTTGCGGGTATCGACATTCGTGCAGAGATCAATCTAGCCAATTCGGTTAACTGTGCTAAGCGTGACGCAGGGTCAACGGTGCAAACTAACTTCACCGAGCAAGCTTATGTAGCATTCCTAACAGGGCGTAAGCAATTAAACGATTCAGCTACAGGTACAGCAACAGAAGGTCTATTATCGGGTTCTACTGACGAGCTAGCTACAGCATCTAAACAAGCCGCTCAAGTTTGGGAAATGTGTATTGCAGCAACGGTTGTTCACTATATTAATGACGTTAGTGGTGACCTAGATGGATTTATTAATGCTCAAGGCAAATTTAACGACTTGACCGCCTATAAAGATTTAGCTAAGCACTGGAGTGAAATGAAAGGCTTTGCACTGGGCTTGCAATTTAACCCCGAGTCCCCTTTCCACCAGACAGCCGACACGTTAAAGGTTTATGAAACCATACTGGCTGCTATGGGTGAAAAGCCAGTCTTTAGTAATGTTGAAGCAGCGACCACCTATAAAGCAGAACTAATAGCAGCACGCGCATTGATGCAAAACGCCTATGGCTTTGACGCTGAAAATATTGCTAACTGGTAAGATAAAAATGTCATGAATTAAATAACAAAAACGGCCAAGCCGTTTTTGTTATTTATGCCATAATCAGCCATTCATAAAAACACTCTCCACGAGAAAAATTATGCTTTTAAGAGCTAGTTCAAAACTTATAATCGTACTTGGAATTTACTTGTCAGTCTCTGCCTGTAGCGGCATTGATAGTAGTGACTCCGCTTCAGATGGGGTTGACCGATCTGGCACTTTAAATGCTCAAGTGGCTAGCAATATTGTTCGCAACTTTGTAGTTCCAACTTATGAACAATTTGTTAATAGTGCAAGTGCGCTAAAAACAGCTATAGATACTAGCTGTACTGGTAGTAGCACTGAAGATGCTTGGAATACCGCGATGAGCGACTGGCAGGCTACTTTATTTTATAGCGTCGGGCCAACAGCACCAACATCTGTAGTGTCTGATGGTGCTATAGCTAGAATCTACACTATCAGCCAACATAACATAAACAATGCTAATGCCATTGACAATGCGGTCAACACGCTCAAGTTAGACCCTAATTACAGCATCCCACGCATTGAGAGTAATTTCATCCGAGGCTTAGATGCACTTGAATACTTATTATTTGTAAACCCGGGTGACGTAGATCGATGTAATTATGCAAAATTGGTTGTTAACGAATTACAAGAAAATGCCAATATCGCAGTAAATAGTTGGACAGCCAACACTAATGCTGGCATTTCAAGTTTTTTAACCGCCCAAGACTCTGCATCTATAGCTCAAGTACGTCCGTTTTTTAATATAATTATCGAACAAACGGATAAAAATCTAAAAGACACTAAGCTAGGCAATGCCACTAAGCTCAGTAACAATAGTGGCTGCGGCAATACTCATGCCTGCCCAGAATTAGTAGAACACCGTTTGGCACAAAGCTCTTATGCTAGCTTGAAGGCAAACTTAAACTCTTTAAAAGATATTTTCACTGGTGGTAGCGGCCAAGGCTTTGATGACATCTTTGCTGAAGCTGAACAATCCGCCGCCAGCGATGCTTTTGTAGCCAATATAGACAAGGCCATTGCCAGTATTGACGCCCAGGGCGCTGAAAGCTTATTTACACAACTTGCAGCCATCGAGACAAATGCACAGGGAAGTGACTGCCAAGTCACTGCAAACCCTAACAGCACGAGCACGAGCCCTGCACCCTGCGCCATCTATCGTGAAGTAAAAGCTCTGTCTGATTTTTTAAAGACCGACTTTGCTGCCGTCGTTAATTTAGACGTGCCTAGTGCCTCTGCCGGTGATGGCGATTAATTTTTTGCCCACCTACCCACATAAAAGGGTAGGCCTATCTATTAAAAAAGTAAATATTATGCATTTTTCTACGCTTAAAAAAATCGCCCTATTTAGCATATCCGCATTAAGTTTTACTGCGTTAGCCGATGAATCTGCCATCGACACATTATGGATCAATGGCAGTATCGAAAATACGCAAACCTTATCGGGTTCCGCGCAAAAAATTGACGAAATCGCACTAGAGCAATTAAACACCGCAGATATACATGAGGTGGTCACGAAAATACCGGGGGTCTATGTGCGTGAAGAAGACGGCTATGGGCTGCGTCCCAATATTGGTATACGCGGCGCAGCCTCTGAGCGCAGCCAAAATATCACCCTGATGGAAGATGGCATATTAATTAAGCCCGCGCCCTACGCAGCACCGGCGGCCTATTACTTCCCCAATGTTGCCCGTGCGCAGGGCATTGATGTATTTAAAGGTCCCTCTGCCGTTAAATACGGCCCACGTACTGTAGGCGGGGCAATTAATATCGTTACACGCAGTGCAGAGGCAGAACGTAACGGATTTGTTGACTTATCCTATGGCAGTGATGAGTTTGTAAAGTTACATGCGGTCTATGGCGATAAGCTTAGCGATAACATCAATTATCTTGTCGACGCATTGAGCTATAGTGCTTCAGGCTTTAAAGAACTAGATAATGGTGAAGACACAGGCTTTACCCGCAATGATGTGAACTTACGCTTTAACTGGACCCCCGAAGTCAGTGGCAGCACCGTTCATCAATTTGATGTAAAGCTAGGCTTTGCCGATGAGGAATCCGACGAGACTTATCTAGGCCTGAGTGATGCAGATTTTGCAGCTAACCCAGTACGCCGCTATATCGGTAGCTCTTTAGATGAATTCAAATCTGACCATCAACAAATACACCTGATGCATTTGGCACAGTTTGATAGCGGTCTACAGCTAAATACTAAATTGTATTTAAATGAGTTTTCACGCTCTTGGAACAAATTTGACGGCTTTGCATCTCCAAATGCTTTGCTAGATCAAGTCGACCCAGCAGATGTTTTGCGCAATCCATTAGTTAATAGGGAGTTCTTTGGACTGCTTACCGGTGAGCTCAATTCTGCTGACTTACTCATCAACACAAATGCGGGGCTGGACGTAACTGATAACGATAGAGACTACCGTTCGCAAGGAATACAAGTAGAAGCTCACCAGACTTTTCAGCACCAAGGTTGGACTCACAAAGTTGAAGCCGGCGTGCGCATTCACAAGGACTATGTTGAACGCAACCACAGCGGCAGAGCCTATGAAGTCGTCAATCAAACACTCGTAGATAATGGTTTTAGTTTTACTAAAGACCTCAACAAAAGTGAATCCACAGCCTTAGCTGCCTATCTAATAGACAACATAAAAAAAGGGCAGTGGCACTTTGACGCAGGCCTGCGCTTAGTTGATATTAGCAGTGACTTCAGTGACTTCCTTGACTCCAGTAGGAACAGCTCTAACGATGAGCAGACCGTACTTGCTGGTGCTGGCGTATTCCACCAAACCACTGAGCGCTTTGGTCTATTAGCTGGTATACACCGTGGTTTCTCGCCAGCGGGCCCAGCCGCTGCAGGTGAAACCGCAGACCCCGAGGAAAGTGTGAATGTAGAATTTGGTACACGCTATCAATCCCCAGAATGGAGCTGGGAAGCCATCGGCTTTGTTAGTGATTACCGCAATTTAATTGGTCGCTGCCGTGCCAGCGACCCCTGTACTGCTGGGTCATCGTTTAATGGTGGCAGCGTATTAATTTCTGGACTGGAGTTTAACACCAGCTATGAGAGAAAAATTGGTGACTTTGGACTACCTATTAACTTTAACTACACCTTCACCGACAGCGAATTTCAAGACAACTTCGAGTCAGGCTTTTCGCAATGGGGTATTGTCAACGACGGAGACGAACTACCCTACACACCTGAGCATGTGGCTCGCTTAGATATTGGCCTAACCGCCTATAACTGGGATACCAATATCGCTTTCAAGCACCGCGGTGACATGCGTGAACGCGCCGGCCAAGGCACGGCTAACGCTGACTTTTTTATTAAAGCACTGACAACGATTGACTGGACCGGAAATTACTATGTTGACGATCAACTCAGCCTGCAACTCAAGGTCAGTAATTTAAGTGATAAAGAACAAATCGTTTCACGCCGACCCTTCGGTGCGCGCCCTAACCAGTCGCGCAATGTACTAGCCAGTGTTAAGTATAGATTTTAATCTACTTCTTGAACCCTTCAGTTATGTACTGCAGGGGGAAAAAAGAATCTACTGGGGCTTTTTATTAAGCTCCGCACTTATTGCTCTGATCTACAGTCTGCAATTTAAAAGCCATGGAGATAGTCTTGCAGAACACTTGCGAGAGACTATCCGCATAGAGCTGCAACGCCCGCTGCAGGCATGGCGTTCAACACTATTAGATCTATTTCTATTTTTCATCAATCACAGCTTACGTGTATTACTAGTCATTCCTGTGCTCGGCTCACAGCTCGGCTTTGCCCTATGGGTTAACCGCACACTTTACGAGGTGGGCGGCGACCCTCTAAACATCGCCTTGCCTGGCATGCTAATTAGCGGGCTATTCACTTTATGCTTCTTTGTAGCAGACGACTTGAGTCGCTTTCTGCTCCACATCGCTATGCATAAAGCTCCTTGGCTATGGAATTTTCATAAACTGCATCACAGTGCGAAAGTTATGACCCCGCTGACGCTCTACCGCTTTCATCCAGTAGAGATGGGGCTACTCAGCCTGCGAAGCATCCTCACCGGCGGATTAGTGTCGGGGGTTTTCATCTACTGTTTTGCCGGCCAAATTAGCAACTGGGATATCCTTGGCGCCAACGCCTTTGGTTTTGTATTTAATGCCTGTGCCGCCAACCTACGCCACAGCCATATCCCCCTAAGCTTTGGACGCTGGGAGAAGCTGTTTATTAGTCCTGTACAACACCAAATACATCACAGCAATGCCCAAAATCACTGGGATAAAAATTTCGGTAGCTGCTTAAGTCTATGGGATCAAATCGCGAAGAGCTGGGTTAGCGGTAACGTCGGGAAAACATTAGAATTTGGTTTACGCCCAAGCAAGGCACCTTAAAAATTTATTTTTAACGCACTCGATAGCCAATTTTAAAGACATCCTGGTACACCTCTGCGGTCATCTCAGCAGGCACAATAGGTAAGGGCTGTGCACGTTTAAGCATATCAATAGCCGCTTGATCTAAAACCGTGTGTTGAGAGCTTTTCACAATCGTGTAGTTCAATAGCTGACCATTGCGACCAATACTAATTTCAAGCTCCACAACCCCTTCCATACGCCTGCGTTTAGCTCGACTGGGGTAGTATTTAAACGTTTGTAAGTGAGCCATGACACGCGAGTGGAAACTGACCCGCTGCACTTGCAAAGCGGCACCGCCATTGGTTTGAGCTTGGTCACTTGTCTTTTCTAACGCTGGCTCAACAACCGGTTCAATAGGCTTGAGGCTAGGTGCTTCTTTAGGCACAGTAAGCGCTTGTTTATCAACCGTCTTACTGACTATTGCCTTAGGCTTGGTCTGTATTTTTTTAATCGGCTTTTTAACGGGCTTGGCTACAGGCTTCGATGGTGGGGTTATTTTAGGCTGCGGGACTTTTGGCGCGGGTAATAATTGAGCAATCCCCACCTCTATTCCACCACGACCCTGCTTCTTCGCATGCAAAGTAGATGGCTTAGGCACAGTAGTCACCCAAACTATCAGAGAAGCATGTAACACAACAGCCACAACAAAGGCTATCAGCCAACGTATAACAGAGGTATTAATCACTGGCACTACTTTGGCTCATTAAATACACTTTACTCAAACCTGCATCTGCCAGTATTTGTACAACATCAATTAAGTGGTTAGCCGCTAAGTTCGCATCGGCCTTTACTTGTAATCCTTGGAGCTTTAACTCAGGTAGCAAAGTCGTAATAGCCCTGTGTAATTCAGACTTTTCTAGCCTATCCGCATTCAGTGCCATTTGACCTTGGGCATCAATCAACAATAGATAGTTTTCTTTGCTGAGATCTTCTTGGCCTTGGGCAACAGGAGCATTGACAGGAAACAGTTCAGGGCGCTTAAACGCACCGGCCAACATAAAAAAGATCAATAACAGAAAAACCACATTAATCATGGGTAAGGTATTTTCTATGCTGGCACGTCTAGGGCTGGAATCAATTTTAATTAACTTATTCATCAACACCCTTCTTCGCTAGGGATACCCTCTTTAAGTTTTGTTGGTGCAACTGCCCTAATACCGAGACCAAAGCCTGTACTTGAGTACCTTGTCCAGGCTTTAAAATGATTTGGAACTGCGTACTGTCTTGACTACGTTGTTGCCAGCTAGTGAAGTATTGCTTGGGATCAATTTTTTTCCCCTCGAGCAGCCAAGCACCATCAGCCAGTATCTCTAGCAGAATAAGTTCAGGTGCATCACTGGCCACGGACTCTCCTCTGCCTAAATTCATCTGCATGCCCTTCCAGCCGCTAAAACTAGAGGCGAGCATAAAGAAGATTAGCAGTATAAATACTACGTCGATCAATGGCGTAAGACTGATGCCGTGACGCGTGGGGGCAGGTGAATCGATGTGCATATAAGCTTAAGCTGTAAAGATACGCGTTAAGCTGTTTTCTAAATGATGCTTGCAGCGCTCTACCTGCTGCTCAAACCAGTTCAATAGCATCACCGCAGGAATCGCAACAACGAGGCCAACGGCAGTGGTTAACAGCGCCTCCCAAATCCCCCCCGATAAGGCGCTGGGGTCAACCTGTGCGCCGGCTAACTGCATTTGCTGAAAGGCCTTGATCATTCCAAGTACGGTGCCGAGCAAGCCCAGTAAGGGGCTCAGCGCAGCAATGACTTCAATAATACGCAAATGGTCGCGCAGCTGGAATAACTCTTGACTGGCTAAGCGCAAACTCTCTTCCCTTGCCTGCTCTTCACTAGTATCTTCTTGCAACATTAAACTGCAAGCCTGCAGGCTCACACGGCTAACGGCAGAACGCTGCCCCTGCAGTGATTGAACACTTTCTTCGCGCTGGCCTTCGACCCATTGTTGCAATGCAATATCAGCTTTTTTATGCCCCCAAACACCAGCATGAAAAAACTGTATAAATTTATATACAGCAACAGTAAGCGTGACAATGGAAAAGCCCGTTAGCACCCAAACCACCCAGCCACCGGTGGCAAAAACATTACTCAGCATGATGCTGTTCCTTAAGAATAAAGCAGCGCCCCGAAACAGGCTTGCGATGAAAAGTATTCAGCATTTTATTGCAAATAAGACTCATTGACAAATAGATGAGTAGCGGAAGCACAACTTTTAAACTCGCTTAGGTTTGCTTACCACAGCACTTTTTGAATTTTTTATCACTACCGCAGATACAAGGGTCATTGCGCCCGACTTTAGGCGTAGTGCGAGTCATCGGCTTTTTAGGTGGGCAACAGCTTGTGTCTGTGCATCTGGATTCTTTTTTTTCAGTCATACTATTTATATCTATTGTTAAAAAATAAGTGAGTACTAATTGTTAACGCTCAGCCCCAAAACAACACATTCGGCATCAGCCAACGTAGCCCATAAACCACTGCGATAAACACCAACAAGGAAGCGGCATATATCCCCACAAACCATAACCAATTTTTCTTGGGTTTATTAGTGATAGGCATTGCCATCCCTCACCTTGCCTCTAAACACGCGATAACTCACAGCGGTATAACCAATAACAAAAGGCAGAAAAATAGCAATACCGATAAATGAAAACACTTGTGAAGAGTGTGCAGCTGCGGCTTGCTCTAGGGTCAATACGCGGGGCACGATGTAGGGCCAAATGCTAATAATCAACCCTACAAAGGACAGTACAAACAAAGCAATCGACAAGTAAAACGGCGCACTTTGATTGCTGTGATATAGGTTCCACCAACAAGCGGCAGCGATAATAATGGTGATCAATGGTACTTGTGACAGGTAGTAGAAATTCGGCAAATCAAACCAGCGCGCAGATATTTCAGGCTCGGAAAAGGCAGTCCAAATGCTGACCACCCCAATCGTCAGCAACCATATGGGCAATATGATTTTGGCTACACGATAACTCCACGCTTGCAAGTCACCCACAGTCTTCATCACCAGCCAAGTCGCACCTAGCATTACATAGCCAGTCATGACAGCAAAACCTGTGAATGCACTAAAGGGGCTCAGCCAGCCCCAAGTACCGCCTACGTATTCACCATCGACCACATTAATACCCTGTACTACCGAACCTAGGATTGCACCCTGACTAAACGCGGCAAGCGTACTACCGATAGAAAAAACAATACCCCACGCTAAGCGATGGCGATTCGTTTTAAAGCGAAACTCAAAGGCCACACCACGCAACACTAAGGCGAGTAGCATTAACATAATCGGTACATATAGCGCGGACAGCAATAATGCATAGGCTTTGGGAAAGGCCGCTAATAAACCCGCGCCACCGAGTACCATCCAGGTTTCATTGCCATCCCACATAGGCGCAATAGAACTCATCATGACGTCGCGATTGCGAATGCGAGGCTGGAATAAAAACAGCATACCAATACCTAGATCAAAGCCGTCGAGCACAACATATATCATGACACCCAGGGCAATTACTGCTGCCCACATTAATGTGATTTCCGTCATTTTTCTTCCTCCGTCACTGGCATAAAGGCGGGGTGTGCAGGCCCTTGTGGAACCAGTTCTGGCGCTTTTTCTTCGTGATATTCAGGACCCCTGCGTATGACCAATAAAAGGTAGTACAAGAAGGCGCTAAAGATCACACTATAAATAGCAACAAAGGAGCCCAGTGACCAAATAATATTACTAGCAGGCAATGCGGATGCACCATCAGCGGTACGATAGAGGCCATTGACTAGCCAAGGCTGGCGACCCACTTCAACCACAAACCAACCCGCAAGGGTGGCAACGAACCCAGCAGGGGTGAACAGCACAAGTGCACCTAGCAGCTTATCCGCATTAAATAATTTTCCGCCGCGTAGTAAGAAGGCCGACAGCCAAGCCAAAGCCAGCATCCCCATACCTATGCCCACCATCACACGGAATGACCAAAACACAATCGACATACGCGGCTGGTCTTCTCTGGGCACTTCTTTGAGACCCAAAACCTCAGCATCCGCATCATGCTTTAAAATGAAGCTCGCCATTTTCGGTATGCCAATTTCAAAATGATTCTTTTGTTGCTCTTGATCAGGAATAGCAAAGAGCAATAGCGGGGCACCACTCATAGTATCCCAGCGTCCTTCCATCGCGGCTACTTTCATGGGTTGATGCTTTAGTACATTTAGCCCGTGTAGGTCGCCGACAAAAATCTGTAAGGGTGCTAACAGCGCCGCTGTAAATATCGCCATTTGTAAACTGCGTTTGGCAAAGTCTTGTTCACGCTTTTTAAATAAATACCATGCGGATACACCTGCAACAAAGAAAGCCGTCGTTAACATAGACGCAATTAACATATGCGCTAAACGATAAGGGAAAGACGGGTTAAACACAATTTTAAACCAATCAACTGGATAGAAGACCCCATCAATGAGCTCTGCTCCTTGTGGAGTATGCATCCATGAGTTTGCAGACAAGATCCAAAATGCGGAAAACATCGTACCCACAGCGACCATACAGGTAGAAAAAAAGTGCATGCGTGGACTGACTTTATTCCAGCCAAATAGCATGACCCCTAAAAAGCCGGCCTCTAAGAAAAATGCGGTGAGTACTTCATAGGTCATCAAAGGACCAATGATATTGCCCGCAACTTCAGAGAAGTGACTAAAGTTCGTGCCAAACTCATAGGACAGAACAATCCCAGAAACTACTCCCATGCCAAAGCTGAGTGCAAATATTTTCGCCCAGAAGTGATAGTGATGCTTAAACTCTTGTCGGCCTGTTTTTAACCACAGCCCTTCTAGCACAGCCAAGAACGCGGCCATACCTATAGATAAAGTAGGAAAAAGAATATGAAAGCTTACCGTGAAGGCAAACTGCAAACGAGAGAGTAGTACGGCATCAAGCTCCATAGAGCTGCCCTCTAGTAAACGTCACAACGCTGTGACAGCACTGAAATTATAACGCTTACAGGTGTTTTTTGCAGTGCAGCACTATGGTGATTGGAGACGAAAGTAAACTGCTTTGGCGTCAGATGTATGCCTGCTTTATGGAATAAAGGCTAACGTCCAGCGCGAATCAAGCCACCTAAGCCCGCTTTTTCAATTTCATCCACCAACTTCTCACGTACAGCAACCCCGTCATCAAGGGGTAAAACCGCGGACACGATGTCCTGTGACTCTTCCGAAGTGAAACTGCGAATGACTTTTTTAACCTTGGGTAGACTACCTGCACTCATACTCAGGCTCTGTACACCCATGCCCATTAAACAAAGAGCCCCAAGAGGGTCACCTGCTAACTCGCCACATACTGAAACTGGCTTGTTATGGCGGATAGCAACATTCAATACCGTCAATATAGCGTGCAACACAGCGGGGTGGAGTGAGTCATAGAGGTGTGCGACACGCTCATTATTTCGATCAACTGCTAGTAGGTATTGGGTAAGATCATTCGTGCCAATGGAAAAGAAATCCACATGTTTAACCATAACATCCATCAAATAAACAGACGATGGGACCTCAATCATTACACCAATTTTTGGCATCGGGTCGTTATAGCCCTCCGCCACTAACTCTGCATGGGCTTGTTCAATAAGGCGCTTAGCGTCATGTAGCTCCCGCATACTACTGATCATCGGCAGCAAGACACGCATATTATTCAAGCCGTGACTGGCCTTTAACATGGCGCGTACTTGGTTCAAAAACAGCTCGGGGTGGTCCAAAGTAATGCGAATTCCGCGCCAGCCAAGGAAAGGATTGGCCTCTTCTACGGGGAAATACTCTAGGGGTTTATCGCCGCCAATGTCGAGTGTGCGAATCACCACAGGCCTAGGAGCAAAGCTCTCTAAGACTTGACGGTAAATATCATATTGCTCTTCTTCCGAAGGAAAGCGATCACGAATTTGAAAAGGGATTTCAGTACGATATAAACCGATGCCTTCAGCACCACTATTCAAACAAGGGGTTAAATCAGAAATCAGTCCCGTATTCGCAAACAGGTTGATACGCACGCCATCTCGGGTCACTGCAGGCTTATCAACTAATCCTTTTAGCTCTTTACTCTGTTGACGCTCCTGCTTAATCAGGCGCGTATATTCCAGTTTCAGAGCCCAGTTGGGCGAGACCACAACGTGTCCCGCATAACCGTCTAGAATAATCTCGCGACCATCAATCAAGTTCATAGGAATGTCATTCACCCCCATCACAGCAGGTACCTGCATCGCCCTTGCTAAAATGGCCACATGGGATGACCCCGAACCATGTACAGTAACAATGCCGGCTAAACGGTCAGTTGGAACCTCAGCCAGCTGAGTAGCTGAAATCTCCTCACCAACTAAAATTGTCTTGCGTGGCCAGTCGTGTACACGCACCTTTTTTTCCTGCAGGTGCATAATGACGCGACGACCTAAGTCTTTAATATCCTCTGCTCGCTCGCGCAAATACGTATCATCAACTTCCAAAAAAACCTTAACGTGTTCTTGAATCGTATTTCTAAAGGCGCCCTGAGCCCAGTTACCCGCCTTGATACTTTTCACCGTATCATCAATTAAAGGGCCTCCATCGAGCATCATTTCGTAGGCGTCGAAGATCGCCGCCTCTTCTGGGGGCAACACTTCACGCATACTTTTAGCAATACGGCGCATATCTTCACAGGTCGCTTTTACTGCGGCGGCAAAGGCTTCTAACTCCTCCACAATAGAACGAGGTACACGATCAGGTATTGCTTCAAGATTAGTCAGCGTATATACCACCACCGCCTCACCAATCTCTAAACCAGATGAGCCCGCCAAACCTTTAATACGCTGTTGATCTTTACGTGGCCGCAAACCGCTGCGCCCGCGCTGACTGACTTCTTGGCTGATGGTCACCTGGGAAATAGAGCCACCTATCTGTGAGGCGAGCGTGATCATGAAAGCGACATGATCTTCGTCAAATAAACGCGGAGTGCGCTGTTGCACAACAATAACGCCATGCACAACCCCGTGATGCACTATCGGCGTGCCTAGAAATGAATGAAATAAGTCCTCTCCCGACTCAGGAAAGTGACGAAAGCGCTCATGGGAAGCAGCATCATCTAAATTAACAGTCTCAGCGCGTTCTGCAACCAAGCCAACCAAGCCCTCGCCCTCGGCTAAACGGATGCGGCCTACGGCCTTCTTTTTCAATCCATGGGTTGCTCGTAGCACAAACTGCTGTGTATCGTTGTGCTCTTCAAGCAGGTAAACAGAGACCGCGTCCACCTGCATGGCATTAGTGACATTGCTAACAATAACCTGCAAGGCACTGTCTAAGCTGTCGCTGGAAGCGACTTGCTGAACAATTTTAAGCAGGCCTTGCATCATAGTTAGCAGGACCCCAGAAGGTGTTTCAGCTCTTGCATCGCGCGCTGATAGACGTCTTGTTTAAAATCTACTACCTGCTTGGCTGGCAACTCGTAATCCACCCAGCTCCAATCATCAAATTCGGGGCGGTCTCCATAGCTGCTCAAATCAACATCCTTTTCAGTGCCGCGAAACTGCAATAAAAACCACACCTGCTTCTGGCCTACACAAATAGGCTTGGAATGGCGGCGTACTAAATGCTCAGGCAGATTATACTTTAGCCAGTCTCTGGTCCTGCCCAGCACATCCACGTGATGAGGCAGCAAGCCAGTCTCCTCACGCAGCTCGCGGAACATCGCCTCTTCTGGGGTTTCATCTTCGTTCACCCCACCCTGAGGGAACTGCCAAGCATCCTGGCCAATACGTCGACACCAGAATACCTGCTTCTCGTCATTTATGAGTACCACCGCCACATTGGCGCGATACCCTTCAGAATCAATCACTATTTGCCTCTTACCGGGTGTCTTGCTCTAACCGCAAGCACCCCTTTGTTATTGTTTTTGCAGGAAAAAAGCATCTCAGCTCCCCTGCTGATATAATGTCGATTCTTCCATAAACTGGCGTGTTTGACCAGTTTATACAAACCTTATTTGGATATTATTGGAGCAAGACGGTGGCCCTAGCAATTTTTGACCTAGACAACACTCTACTCGGTGGCGATTCAGACTATAGCTGGGGCCAGTTCCTATGCCGTAAAGGTATTGTAGACGCCGAAGAATATACACGTATCAATACCCAATTTTACGAGGACTACGAGAATGGCAGCTTGGATATCCAAGCCTTTTTAGAGTTTGCCTTAAAATCATTAAAAGACAATGACCTAGGCTCCATGCAGGAGCTACACAAAGAGTTCATGCAGGAAATCATCGAGCCGATGATCCTCCCTAAGGGCCTAGAATTACTCGAGAAGCACCGTCAACAGGGCGATTACCTGCTTATTATCACCGCAACTAATACCTTTATTACCCAGCCCATTGGGGAGCAACTTGAGGTAGACCACTTGATCGGCACTGTACCTGAAATGATAGATGGGCAATATACGGGGAAAGTTTCGGGCACACCCGCCTTCCAAGGAGGCAAAGTCATACTCCTCAACGAATGGCTAAAAGAGAATAATTACAGCTTAGAAGGCAGCTATTTCTACAGCGACTCACAAAATGATATTCCGCTGCTAGACAAAGTGGAATTCCCCTTTGCGGTCGATGCTGATCCAGAGCTGGAGCAATATGCCAAGGACAAGGGCTGGCCAGTTATTAGTCTACGTTAAGACCTATGCGGATAGGCTCTTTGAGCCTATCCGCATAAAAAATGCGCTTTTTTGTTTAGCTATTCTCGTCCGATATCCGACTCGCCACCGGCCCGCTTTGATCGCGATACTTGGCATCCCTGCGCTTACGATAAGGGCGCAACGCTGGACCACTCATGGTTTCAAAGCTAATCGCACCAATCGACATACCTGGGCGCAAAGCCAGCGGCAACTTACCCGAGTTAAAAAACTCCAGCACAATATTTCCGCTCCAGCCTGGGTCAATACGATGGGCGGTAACATGTACCATTAGCCCTAAGCGCCCTAGGCTAGAACGCCCATCTAACCAACCAACGATATCATCAGGCAAGGTAACCGATTCAAGCGTAACCCCTAAAGCCAGTTCTCCGGGGTGCAAGAAGAACGCCTCGTCGTCAGCAATCACAATTTCATCGCTCATGACTTTGTCGATAGCGTGATTCATTTCTTCCCGCGTGCCACTGAGGTCGATATGTGGCGTGGTGTGAGAGCTAAATACTCGCAGCCGATCACCCAAACGTAAATCCACACTCACGCCACTAATACTGTCATCCGCTGGGCGCGGCTCAACGGCAATTCGACCTTGGTCCATGGCTTCAATAATGTGTTGATCTGATAATCGCATAACATTCCTAATGAGTGAGGGCGTATTGCCCCTTAAATTTCAAGCCAGAACTATAAGCCATGCACTGTTGAACGCCAAGCCCGCCAAGCTATGAACAAACATTTTCAAAATGTCACATTTCATATCTTGCTTTATTGCACGTCAGAATCTAGCCTACAGACTCATACTAAATCACAACAATAGGAAAAACAGAATGGGATTTTTTGATTTTGGCAGCAGTATTGGGCGCAAACTATTTGATATGGGCGAAGATGGCCGCGCTGAAGACGCAATCAAAGAAATGATTGAGAAGGACAACCCGGGCGTTACAGATCTAGAGGTCGATGTTGACGACGGCGTTTGTACTTTATGCGGCAAAGCAGCAACACAAAGTTCATTCGAAAAAGTCGTTCTTATGGCCGGCAATGTACTGGGTATCAAGCAAGTAAAAGCTGACGAAATGGAGATAATGGTCAAAGCCACCGAAGTTATTCAGCAGATAGAGAAAGCCGAAGACACCTATTACGTTATCGAGAGCGGTGATACGCTAGGTGGTATAGCGAAGCAATTTTTAGGCAATGCATCACGATACCCTGAAATTTTCGAAGCCAACCGTGAAGTCATTCAAGACCCCGATAAAATTTTCCCTGGGCAGAAAATCCGCATCCCTAAGTAATACAATCTAAAGATCACTGAAAAAGCCCCATACTCTGGGGCTTTTTTATGTTGGAAATTGGACTGTTATAGCGCCAAAGCTGGCACTGAAATCCTTGGTCTGCTGCGACAAGGCCTTCAGCAACTGTTTAGCTGCATCTATATAGGCTTGCGCAATATCACTATTCGACTGGTCGAGTACTACCGGTACACCCACGTCACTCTGGGAGCGTATCCGCATATCCAGGGGTAAACTGCCTAATAGTGGAGTACCAAAGTCTTCTACCATTTGCTTTGCGCCACCTTGGCCAAAAATAGCTTCTTCATGCCCGCAATTTGAACACACATGCGTGCTCATATTCTCGACAACACCGAGCATGTGAATACCGGTTTTTTCAAACATCTTCACCGCGCGTCGAGCGTCTAATAAAGCAATATCCTGTGGCGTCGTAACGACCACAGCCCCAGAAACAGGGATTTTCTGGGATAATGTTAATTGGATATCCCCCGTGCCTGGTGGTAAATCAACAATCATAATATCCAGTTCAGGCCAGTTGGTTTCTTCCAGCAGTTGCACCAAGGCACGACTCACCATCGGTCCGCGCCAAATCATCGGCTCATCTTGGTCGACCAATACCGCCATGGTATTAAAGTACACGCCATGTGCCTTTAAGGGCTGCATGGTATTGCCGTCCAGTGACTCAGGGCGCTGGTCCACACCCAACATCATCGCCATGCTCGGGCCATAGATATCTGCATCCAACACCCCCACTTGCACGCCCATTTGCGCCAAAGCCACGGCCAAATTGACCGATGTTGTAGACTTACCCACGCCACCTTTGCCCGAACCCACAGCAATGATGTTTTTAATGTTTTTATGGCCTGTTTGACCATTTTGCACCTGATGGCGTTTTATTGAAGTTGAAGCAAACAAAATGTATATCCCGTGATTTTTATCCATTATCCCACGCACTCGTTTGTGAAACAGTATAAAATCTCCAGCCTGATTCATTTATCAAGCTAAAGGCTAACCATGTCCCGTAAAATCCTCGCTACTTCCGCCCTTCCCTACGCCAATGGCTCCATTCACCTTGGTCACATGGTCGAATATATTCAAACGGATATCTGGACACGCTTTCAGCGCATGCGCGGCAACGAGTGCTACTACGTTTGCGCCGACGACACCCACGGCACGCCGATTATGCTCAAGGCTCAGGCCGATGGCATCACCCCCGAAGAGCTTATCGCCAATATTGGCGAAGAACACCGCGCAGACTTTAGCGACTTTAATATCGCCTTTGATAACTATCACCTCACCCACTGCGAGGAAAATCGCGAGCTATCATCACAGATTTACACCCAACTGCGCGACAAAGGCCACATCGAAGTTAAAACGATCGAACAGGCCTACGACCCAGAAGCAGGCATGTTTCTACCCGACCGTTTTATCAAGGGCGACTGCCCCAAGTGCGGCGCGGAAGACCAATATGGTGATTCCTGTGAAAGCTGTGGCGCGACTTACGACCCTACAGACCTAAAAAATGCGCGCTCTGCGGTGAGCGGCGCAACCCCGACCAAGAAAGAGTCCGAACACTATTTCTTTAAGCTAGGTGACTTCCAAGACTTCTTAAAAGAGTGGATGAATGGTGGCCACGTACAAGACGAGATCATAAACAAGATCAACGAGTGGTTTGAATCAGGCCTACAAAACTGGGATATCTCCCGCGACGCACCCTACTTCGGTTTTGAAATCCCCGACGCACCGGGCAAATACTTCTATGTATGGTTGGACGCGCCAGTAGGCTATATGGCCAGCTTTAAAAATCTATGCGCCAAAGATAACAAGCTAAATTTTGACGAATTCTGGGCCGAAGGCTCCGACACCGAGCTATACCACTTCATCGGCAAAGACATCGCCTACTTCCACACCCTGTTCTGGCCTGCGATGCTAGAGGGTGCAGGATTTAGAAAGCCCACTGGCGTATTCTGCCATGGCTTCCTCACCGTCAACGGCGCAAAGATGTCCAAGTCTCGCGGCACCTTTGTAAAGGCGCGCACTTACTTAGATCACTTTAACCCAGAGTACTTACGCTACTATTTTGCCGCCAAGCTAGGCAATGGCATCGACGATCTCGATTTGAACTTGGAAGACTTTAAACTCAAGGTTAACAGCGACATGGTCGGCAAGGTAGTCAACATCGCCAGCCGCTGCGCAGGCTTTGTGAAGAAGCTAGGTGGTGGCGAGCT
>CAZBWS010000047.1:0-1892 GCA_964495705.1 uncultured Gammaproteobacteria bacterium | reverse complement strand
TCAACATCGCCAGCCGCTGCGCAGGCTTTGTGAAGAAGCTAGGTGGTGGCGAGCTATCCGCATCCATGGCTGCACCTGAACTATTCGAGCAGGCCGCAGCAAAATCAGATCGCATTGCCGAGCTCTACGAGTCTCGCAATTATCGCGAAGCCATGCGTGAAATCATGGCTCTCGCCGATGCGGCCAACACCTTTATCGCCGACGCCGAGCCTTGGGCACTGGCCAAGCAAGAAGGCAAAGAGCAGGAAGTACTGGATATCTGCACCACCGGCATCAACCTATTCCGCCAGCTGGTGATCTACTTAAAGCCAGTAGTACCAGTTGTTGCCGAGGGCGCTGAAGCCTTCTTGAATGCGGATAGCCTAGTATGGAACGATGCACAGACTCCACTACTTAGCCACGGCGTGAACAAATTCAAACCACTGATGACCCGTATCGAGCAAGACAAGCTGGATGCGATGATCGAAGCATCTAAAGAAGATTTAAAAGCCGCTGAGGAAGCGACTGCGCCAAAGCTAGATCCCAACTCTCCCTTAGCTAAAGACCCCATCGCGGAAGAAATCAGCTTTGATGACTTCGCTAAAGTAGACCTGCGTATTGCGCGCATCGTTAAAGCCGAGCATGTAAAGAAAGCGGACAAGCTATTGCAGCTTACTCTGGATTTAGACGGCGAAACTAAAAATGTATTTGCGGGAATAAAGTCTGCTTATCAACCAGAGGACTTGGAAGGCAAGCTGACGGTCATGGTCGCCAACTTAGCACCGCGCAAGATGCGCTTTGGCATGTCGGAAGGCATGGTATTGGCGGCTGGGCCTGGAGGTGAGGATTTGTTTATTTTGAATCCTGATGATGGGGCGTTGCCGGGGATGAAGGTTAAGTAAATTTTTATAGCTTATTAACAAGCTCATTGTTACAAAACAAGGAAGTTAAAATGAAAGACCAAGATTGTTATGGCTATGTTCAAATAGGGTTAGTCATACGTTTATTTAGAGCTATTGAAGGCAGCAATACTAAGGATTTTACTTTAGGAGCTTTAAATACATTCGAAAAGCAACTCGAGCTTAATAGCTTTGAAGTCACTCTGGCTTACACTCGATCAGATGCATACCGCACAATGACTGAGTCAATGGATCTACTGGAAAACAATGACACCCCAATAGGGATAGATCTACAAAAATCTATACAAGAACAATTCACCAAAATTGAACCAATTATATTTTCCGAAGCAAGTATAAAGAAAATATATGTTCTACCCACAAGAAGATTCAATACCGATTACCTTCTGAACACACCTAGAAAACTTTTAGCCGACGGTGTTTTTGAAAAACTTGATGATATTGCACAACACGACATTAGGTCAGCATGTAAATGCCTATTATTTGGAGAGGCTACAGCATCAGCATTCCATATACTCAGAGCCACTGAGTCTGTTTTAAAGCACTATTACTTCCATCATAAAAAAACACACAGACTAACAAAACCAATGTGGAACAACATGCTTGAACAACTAAGAGCAAAAACTCGCAACAAACCGCCTACTATGCTGCTTAACTCTCTAGACCTTATTCGTACTGCATATAGGAACCCAACTCAACACCCCCAAGCGACCTATGAAATAGACAGTGCTCAAGACCTATTTGGCGTTTGTTTAGACGTAATAGGAAAAATGGGGAGCGAGCTAAACTACTAACCTAGCTTACACTGTTAAAATACTTCTTAAGCTCCGTCGCTTTTTCATAATATGCGGATAACCCAAAAACTAAAGGTTTCTACCCCATCCGCATATCATCCCCCGTCCCTTTATTGTAAAGTCTCCTCCCCTACAAATTCGATGGACCACCCATGCCCGCTGATTGCTTTCAAATAAAAGGCAACGTCGTTACTCTACTTAT
>CAZBWS010000046.1:0-20991 GCA_964495705.1 uncultured Gammaproteobacteria bacterium | reverse complement strand
CAACAACCATAATCATAAGAGATCATAATGAAAATATTAGCCAACATATTCACTGGTATTGTTGCTGTCTTCCACGTAGGGATTCTGATACTCGAAATGTTTTTCTGGAATCATCCAATTGGTATGAAGGCATTTGATATGACCGCCGAGGTGGCCGAAGCTTCTGCTGTATTGGCGATGAATCAAGGCTTGTATAATGGCTTTTTGGCGGCCGGCTTATTTTGGGGGCTGATAACCGCTAAAAAAGAAGTGAAAGTTTTCTTCCTCTCTTGCATCGTCGTTGCAGGTATCTTCGGCGGCATCACTGCTAAGCCCAGTATTATTATCAGCCAAGCGATGCCTGCTCTCATCTCATTAGTATTAGTATTACTTGCCTTTCGTGATAAACAAGCTGACTAAAAGTGCTCTTCTAATAAAGCCTAAAACGTTGGGGCAGAGTCTCGCTCTGCTCCAGCATCCCATGGCTAGGCATCATCGTCATGGACTGGGGCAGCCCTTGCTAATTAAAGCCCTAACTGCTTGACCAGAACCATGACAAACGTAGCAGCAATACCCAGTAATAATGTCTTGTAGCTTAAGTTCAGATAGCGAAACTTCTTTTTATACAACACACTGCCCATTTGGTGAATGTCATTAACAATTGTTTCGTAGATACGCGCATCTTGCTGGGCGATATGGGCTATTTTTTTGCGATACTCCTGTGGGCTAAGTTGTGCCGAGAAAGCAAAGAATAACCAGTTAGGGTTAGAGATCCCTTCAAGATTAATTTTGTATTTAGGCATGACCGCCATCAAAGCAAATATAGCCGACATAAACACAAAGCCCGCCAATACAAAGACCCAGCTATCGACGTCCTCGGGCCCCAAGCGGCCAAACAGCAAGGTCAGCATCACTACTTCTGCACCAAGCAAGATACTGGCCTTTTGGTCAGCCATCATGCTTAATTGCAAATGTGCCTGCTGCGAGGTTCGCAACATATAGTCAAAGGTATTGCGCGCCTCTACGGTTTTAAATGTATATTGCTCTTCTTGTTCTTCAGTTTTCATATAACCCTCTATGTATTCTGATCCAACAGGTAGCTCTTATATTCCTCACGCAACCCCGTTTTTAACAGCTTACCCGTCGCCGTATGGGGTAGATCTTCAACAAACACCACGGCATCGGGCATCCACCATTTAGCTATCTTTCCATCTAAATAAGCTAAGACCTCTTGCTCTGACACACTTCCATCTTTAATCGCTAACAGTAGAGGACGCTCATCCCACTTGGCATGAGCCACACCAATCACACAACATTCTTTCAGCTGCGGATGGCCTACGGCCGTGTTTTCTAAATCAATAGAGCTGATCCACTCGCCGCCCGATTTGATAACATCCTTAGAGCGATCGACGATATGCATCATGCCCTCTGGATCTAAGGTAGCAACGTCCCCCGTATCAAACCAACCGTCAATAAAGGCAGACGTGTCATCGTTTTTATAGTACTCAGAAGCCACCCAAGGGCCACGCACTAATAAGCGGCCAAAGGTCCTGCCATCGCGTGGCAGCTCGGCACCCGTATCATCCACAATTTTTAGTTCAACACCATAAATTGCGCAACCTTGCTTTTGTTGTTTTTGATAGCGTTCGGCTAAAGGCAGCGCACGCATTGATTTTGTTAGGGTATTCGCCGTGCCCAGCGGGCTCATCTCGGTCATGCCCCAGGCATGGATTAAGAAAGCGTTATGCTTTTCTTGAAAGGCTTGGATCATCGACAAGGGCGCAGCGGCGCCGCCAACAACGACCGCCTCTACAGAGTCTAGCTTGAGCTTGGCCTCATCTAGGTAATTCAATAAACCCAACCAAATGGTAGGCACTCCCAATAGCTGGGTGACTTGCTCAGCATTAATGAGCTCATATAGAGACGCGCCATCCATGCCTGCCCCTGGCAGTACTAACTTTGCCCCCACCATAGTTGCGGCATAGGGTGTGCCCCAGGCATTAACATGAAACATCGGCACCACAGGCAAGATCACCGAGTCGCCATGTAAATCGAGTGAGTCACGGCGTACGACCGCTTGAGTATGTAATAAGGTAGAGCGCTGGGTGTACAACACGCCTTTGGGATTACCGGTGGTGCCTGAGGTATAGCACAGTGCCGTGCCCGAGTTCTCATCTAAGTCTGGCCAAATATACTCTGGGAGCATATCCGCAATGAGCTCTTCATAGCATAGTACACTGTCTAAACTCGTCTCTGGCATATGCTCTCGATCTGTCAGCACGACAATACCTTCCACCTGACTTAAGTGATCTTTAACCGCTTCTAGCAGTGGTACAAAAGTTAGGTCAACGAAGATATAGCGATCTTCAGCGTGGTTAACAATATAGTTAATTTGCTCAGGGAATAAACGAGGATTGATAGTATGTGTAATAGCACCTATGCCCGACACGCCAAAATATAATTCGTAGTGGCGATATGTATTCCAAGCTAAAGTGCCAATGCGATCACCCTGTTGTATGCCAAGCTTTTGCTCTAAAGCATTAGCCAGCTGTTTAGCCCGCCCTGCGGCACCTGCATAGCTATAACGATGTATACCCCCTTCAACAGAGCGCGAGATGATTTCTTGATGCGGGTGGGCTACTAGTGCATGTTCTAGTAAGGATGAAATAAGTAGCGGGCGGTTCATCATAGTCATGTGACTGTTCTCTCATTTTTTCACCTACTGTACCCAGCCCCAAACAGAAAAGCTATGCTATTTACTCTAGCGACTAAAAACAGTGCCTTATACGCCAAACAGTACTCAATAGCGTTTAGAGAGTCCTGCTTAACAAGCTATTTTCTGATACAGTTTCAAGGCTTATTAACAATCTTATACGAGCCCAGAACATGAAAACAGCGATCACTGAACTCCTCGGCATTGAATACCCCGTTTTACTCCCCGGTATGAGCTGGATTTCTAAACCCGAGCTAGTCGCTGCCGTTTGTAATGCCGGTGGCCTGGGTATTTTGGCTACGGGCCCGCTCACTCCCGAGGGCACGCGTGAGTCTATCCGCAAAATTCGTGAACTAACCGACAAACCTTTTGGTATTGGCTGTACGTTAATGATGCCTGGCGCCAAAGAAAACTCTGAGGTGGCACTTGCAGAGCAAGTGCCGGTGATTAATTTCTCACTGGGTAAAGGCGAAGACCTGACTAAACGCTGCCACGCCTATGGCGGCAAGGTGATTGCCACAGTTACGACCGTAAAGCACGCAAAGTCAGCTGAAGCGATTGGTGCGGATGCCCTGCTCGTCACTGGCCATGAAGCTGCTGCACACGGTGGCGAAGTTACATCGCTTGTTCTCATTCCTACCATTGCTGACGCCGTCAATATACCTGTGATAGCAACCGGTGGCTTTGGTGATGGTCGAGGCCTAATGGCAGCCTTATCACTAGGTGCCGCTGGTATTGCTATGGGCTCGCGCTTTGCCACATCCAGTGACAGCCCAGTGCATCAAAATATCAAAGACACCGTCGTTGCCAAAAACCAGCACGATACGGTCTACTCGCCTAATTTTGACGGCATTCCAGCGCGCTATATAAAAACACCGACATCGATCAAGCTGACAAAGAAGCCGATGAGTTTTATAGTCACTGCGTTCAAAGCCATCCCCGCCGCCAAGATCGTTAAACAGCCACTGTGGAAAATCATGCTGGGCATGTTAGTACAGCTGGATAAAATAAAAATGTTGGCCTACTTTGGTGCCGCCATGCCACGCTTAAAAACAGCCACTGAAGATGGCGACCTAGACTATGGCATGCAATTTATTGGACAAACCCAAGGCTTAATCAATGACACTCCCACTGTGCAAGAGATTATGGATCGCGTCATTAAAGATGCAATGGCAGTACAAATTCGCAATGCTGAAGCGCTGAAATAGCATTCAGACACTTTTTTATATAAGAAAAAGCGTTTTTTCATAAAAAACTCATAGTATTTTCTTGTGGTCTGTCGCAGTCAGGTTCAGAATAGAACCTGTCTCGGTACGAGGCTGGCTACACGCACCACGGATTTATCAGAACTTCTGAGCATTAAATTCTGCAGCACGTTTCCAACCGCACTACTGAATTTTTTGTTTTTTTAGAGGTTTTAATTATGTCTGATACTATCACTGGTACAGTTAAGTGGTTCAACGATGATAAAGGTTTCGGCTTTATCCAACAGGAAAATGGTCCTGATGTATTTGTTCACTTCAGCGCGATCAACGGCTCTGGCCGTCGCTCACTAGCTGAAGGTCAGCAGGTAACTTTCGACGTTTCTGCTGGTCAGAAAGGTCCTCAGGCTGACAACGTTACTGCTCTTTAAGCAACAACCGTCGTCTGATAAAAAAGCCCCGACTTCAATAGTCGGGGCTTTTTTTATATCGCTTTTCAATAAAAAGGCGCTACCCGAAGGTAGCGCCTTTTTACTTTAGCTTATACAAGCTACTATTGTTAACTCAGCCCCCTACAAGCCAGCCTTTTGCATGCGGTTGGCTTGCTGGCGATAAAGCTGCTTAGGGTCAGGCGTAAACAAGCCGCGCAAACCAAATAGGTGGTTCATAGCGTCAACGTGGTTGTGAGGATAGTCGTCACGAATCACATCACCTAAGTGGTTACCACAACGTGTAATCAAACCATCGTTAGGCCCACCTGTTAGCAGGCCTGTAATGGCAAATATAGGGTCCAGCAAATCAAAAGCATTAGTCAATGATCGCGTGCCGCCCCAAGAATAATAACGAATACCATTCACTGAATATGCGCCTTCACCACAGCTAGAGCGAGGCAAGCCATCCGAGTACTCGGCATTAAACTCTGCAGTAATATCCGTGCGATATTCACGCAACATACCTACACCATTTTGTGGAAAGTCACTGGGGCTGTGACCACCAATAAACTCTACTACATTACCCGCAATATCAAGAATACTTCCCAATAGTGATTGAGCAATGCTGCCATCAGCAATAATATCCGCGATAGGCACACCCTTGTTACTACCGTGTATTGAAGTCACTGAAGCCACCAAGTCAGGGCGTACACCGGCAACATAACGAATCGTCGTTGCACCACCACTGTGACCCATCAGGTTAAACTTACTATGCCCCTTAGTGGCTTTGATTTCCTCTAGCTTGCTAATAAGCTGTTCGCCACGCTCATAAGTACTAGAAAAGGCAGATACATTCACAGGGAAAACCTCAGCGCCGTCTTTAGCTAAATCACCTGGAATTTGGTAAAAATAGTTAATACCCAAGATTTCATCAAAAGCCAAAAAACCACCGATCATAACAATAGGGTGGTCTGTTTCTGTATAGCCTCGTGCGGGTGCGCCACCCGATGCCAATGCCTGTGCACTGAATAGAATCGATGCGACTACGCCCAAAATCAATTTTTTAATATCTTGTGATAAAGCCATTTTCTCTCTCCGAAAATCATGTGATTTGAATAATTACTTTATCCGCTAATTCAGCACTTGATTCAATCGAATGCTTTAGAAAAACAGAGTATTTAGTCTACAAAACAAAAAAGCGAGCCTTGCTCGCTACATTTGGGGTCAGAGTGACCGAAAAAGGCAACCGCCTGTCACCATAAGCATACCAGTAGTCAATGCTGGCTCATTAACCGTCAAATAGCAGCCCAACCAATAAAAAAGGCGCTACCCAACAACAGGGTAACGCCTTTTTAACGCTATGCGGATAGGCTAGAACAGCCCTACCGCATACTTTATTTCAAACCTTACAATCCCGCCTTCTGCATACGGTTGGCTTGTTGGCGATATAACTGCTTAGGGTCTGGAGCAAACAAGCCACGTAGCCCAAACACTTGGTTGATCGCATCGCCGTGGTTATGCGGGTAATCATCACGAATTACGTTGCCTAAGTGACTACCACACTGCGTGATAAGGCCATCATTAGCCCCAGGGGTCAGCAAACCTGTAATGGCGAAAAGAGGGTCTAATATATCCAGAGGGTTACTTACTGTACTTGTTCCACCCCAAGAATAGTAACGTATACCATTCACTGAGTATGCACCTTCACCACAGCTGCTAGAAGGTAAACCCTCTGAATATTCGGCGTTAAAGGCTGCCGTAACATCTGTACGGTATTCTCTCAGCATACCTGCACCGTTTTGAGGGAATGCTGCTGCGCTGCTGCCACCTAAAAACTCAACTGCTGCGCCTGCAACATTTAAAATGCTACCTAACACTGACTGTGTGATGCTGCCATCAGCAATGATGTCGGCGATAGGCACTCCCGTGTTGCTACCATGTATAGACGTTATAGAAGCCACCAAGTCAGGGCGTGTGCCAGAAACATAACGAATAGTCGTTGCACCACCACTGTGCCCCATCAAGTTAAACTTACTGTGTCCTTTGGTCGCTTTCAGCTCTTCTAGCTTGCTAATTAACTGCTCACCGCGTTCATAAGTAGTAGAAAAGGCAGATACATTAACGGGATACACCTTGGCACCATCATTGGCCAAATCACCAGGAATTTGATAGAAATAGTTGATGCCTAAAATGTCATCAAAGGCCAAAAAACCACCGATCATAACAATAGGGTGGTCTGTTTCTGTATAGCCTCGTGCGGGTGCGCCACCCGATGCCAATGCCTGTGCACTGAATAGAATCGATGCGACTACGCCCAAAATCAATTTTTTAATATCTTGTGATAAAGCCATTTTCTCTCTCCGAAAATCATGTGATTTGAATAATTACTTTATCCGCTAATTCAGCACTTGATTCAATCGAATGCTTTAGAAAAACAGAGTATTTAGTCTACAAAACAAAAAAGCGAGCCTTGCTCGCTACATTTGGGGCCACAATGTCACCAATAGCGCCACTTAGCCTAAATACCCAACCACTTATCAGTATTCGGCTAATAGAGGCCTGCTCTATAATAAAAAGGCACACCCATAAGGTGTGCCTTTAAACTTCATGGGGCAATTACACCGCCATTTAGAGCTATGCTTACAAGCCAGCGTTCTGCATACGGTTAGCCTGCTGACGATAAAGTTGCTTAGGATCTGGAGTAAACAAGCCACGCAGTCCAAACACTTGGTTCATCGCATCCACATGATTATGTGGGTAATCATCACGAATTACATTACCTAAGTGACTACCACATTGAGTAATAAGGCCGTCATTTGACCCTGGAGTTAATAAACCCGTAATGGTAAATAGAGGATCTAATATATCTAAGGCATTCGTTAATGTGCTTGTTCCACCCCACGAGTAGTAACGTATACCATTCACCGAGTATGCACCTTCACCACAGCTGCTCGTTGGCAAACCGTCAGAGTATTCTGCATTAAACACGGCCGTTACATCACTACGGTAATCACTCAGCATACCTGCGCCATTTTGGGGGAATGCTGCAGCGCTACTGCCACCTAAAAACTCAACTGCTGCGCCTGCAACATCTAAAATACTACCCAACACTGATTGTGTAATGCTGCCATCGGCAATAATATCCGCGATAGGCACACCCTTGTTACTACCGTGAATAGAGGTCACCGACGCCACTAAGTCAGGGCGCGTACCAGAGACATAACGAATAGTAGTCGCACCGCCACTGTGGCCCATTAGATTAAACTTACTATGACCTTTAGTCGCCTTAAGCTCTTCTAACTTACTGATCAGCTGCTCGCCACGCTCAAAAGTACTAGAAAAGGCAGAGACATTAACGGGGTATACCTTGGCACCGTCATTAGCCAAGTCACCAGGGATTTGATAGAAGTAATTAATGCCTAGAATGTCATCAAAAGCTAAAAATCCGCCAATCATTACAATTGGATGGTCTGTTTCTGTATAACCACGAGCTGGGGCCCCACCCGAGGCCAGCGCTTGAGCACTAAATAGAACCGTTGCAAAAGCACCAAAGACTAATTTTTGAATATTTGATAAAGCCACTTTAACCACCTTAATAATAATTATTTATAACTCCTTTATCTCACATTCAAGCACCTGATTCAATCGACCGCTTTAAAAAAATAGAGTAATTGACCTAAAAACACACGACAAAGCACACAAACAAGGCCACATGAGACACAAAGACTCAATAAGATACATGCAATCAAATTCCTGTTTAATGCCAATGTTTTCTAATTCACAAAAAACAACTACTCTATATTTTATATAAGTCACTTTAAGGTCCTCATGAAACGATTATTTCTAGCAACATTCTTTTTATTTAACTTATGCGCCTGTAGCAGCCAAGGCCCCATCATTGATAAAGGCAGCCGTTTTGACCCTGTGCAGTATGAAAAAGACGTTGCTGCCTGCAAGCAATACCAACAACAAGTACAGAGTCAGGTAGGCAAGTCCTCCTTAAGTGGTGCTATCGTCGGTGGCCTGATAGGCGCCATCACCGGTGATATCGGGGAAGCTGCGGCAGTAGGTGCTGTTGCTGGGGGCGCTGATGGCGCAGGACAAAACTCCAGAGACAAAAAGCGAGTTTTACACAATTGTTTAATTGGCCGTGGTTATCGCGTTTTAAATTAACTAACAAAGCGTTGCAGGCAGCTTTATAATCCGCACATGCAAAAGCTGCCTATTCACAATGCTCTGCCCAAGCTCCTCTCCGCCATCAATGCCAATGCTCAGTGCATACTGCAAGCGCCACCTGGTGCAGGTAAGACAACAGCAGTACCTATAGCCTTACTCGATGCAGCTTGGCGCCAGGGACGCAAGATCCTCATGTTAGAACCGCGTCGTTTAGCTGCGCGCAGCTCTGCGGCACGCATGGCAGAACTACTCGGGGAAAAGCTAGGCGAGACCGTGGGCTATCAAGTTAAGGGAGATAGTTGCAACAGTAACAAGACTCAAATATTAGTTGTTACTGAGGGGATACTGACTCGCAAGCTACAATCCGACCCTGAGCTCAGTGACATCGCTATCGTGATCTTTGATGAATTTCATGAGCGCAGCTTGCACGCAGATCTATCCCTCGCGTTTTGTTTACAGAGCCAATCTATATTGCGTGACGATCTTAAGCTATTGATTATGTCAGCAACACTAAATACAAAGGCTATCTCCACACTACTGAATAATGCTCCTATCGTGCAAAGCCAGGGGCGCAGCTTTCCTGTAGAAAATATTTTTTGGCCGGCCCAGAAACCCAAGCCCGAGCTCTATAATATCAGTGCCCTTATCGCCCATTTACTGCAACACGTTATTGCAGAAGAAAGCGGTAATATTTTGGTGTTCCTGCCAGGTGTCGGCGAAATTAAAAAGCTCGAAGGCGAGCTGCGCAAGCAAAACCATAACAAACTGATCATCGCCCCACTGTATGGCGACCTTAGCAAGCAACAACAAGACCTTGCCATTAGTGCGCCGCCTAGTGGCCAGCGTAAAATAGTACTGGCCACCAATATTGCCGAAACCAGTATTACCATCGACGGTATTACCGTGGTCATCGATTCGGGCCTTATGCGTGAATCTCAGTTCAACCCCAACTCGGGTATGAACCAACTACTCACCCACCTGATCAGCAAGGACTCTGCCGAGCAGCGCAGTGGCCGAGCAGGGCGTTTAAGCCCAGGTAAATGTTATCGACTGTGGAGTGAGTCACAACACCAACAACTGCAACAGCACCACAGCCCTGAAATACTCAATAGCGACCTATCATCTTTATTATTGGAGGCCGCCAATTGGGGGGCTCAACACATTGATGAGCTTGACTGGCTAGATACTCCGCCGCCGGGCGCCATTGAGCAGGCTAGAGACCTATTACTTAAACTAGGCGCTATCAACGCCCCTATGCGGATAAGCGCACATGGAATAAACATGCTTGCCCTAGGTATACACCCTCGCCTGGCCCATATGTTACTTGCCAGTGTTGAGCTGGGCTGTGTAGAACAAGCTTGCTTGCTCGCCACCCTGCTCTCAGAGAAAGATATTCTAAACAAAGGCAGTGTACGCCGTGCAGACCTGAGTTATCGCATTGGGGTTTTACAAAAGTCCTTGCAGGACAGTCAGCTCAACCTATCCGCATCTCGCCTCGTTAAGCAACAAGCCAAGCAATTGCAACGACGCTTGCGTACAGTAAGTAGCGCTAACGGTAAAAATAGCACTGAAGATATGACTGGGGTGTTACTTGCTCATGCCTACCCTGAGCGTATTGCACAGCTGCGCAATAAAAAAGAACGCCGTTATTTATTATCTGGAGGAAAGGGGGCTGCATTCGCCTATGGCGATGACTTATCCAACGCAGCTTATTTAGTGATTGGAGATTTAGACGGAAAGCAGCGTGAGGCCACTATCTACAGTGCTGCCGAAATTGATGAAGCCCAGCTATTTGAATATTTCCCAGATTGGATTGAGTCCAAAGACATAGTGCAATGGGACAGTAAAAACCAGCGTGTTAATGCACAAACCAACACCCAGCTCGGCGCATTAACCCTCAGCAGTAAAGCCATCACGAATATAGCATTGCCACTTATTCACAAAGCCTTATTGCAGGGCATACGTGAACGCGGCCTTCAATGTCTGCCCTGGAACAAAGATAGTACTGCCCTACGTGCACGCATTGAATTTGGCAATCGCCTGAAAAGAGAACACACTGCGGATAAACTGCAACAACTACTCTCCACACTTAACACCCCAGACCTATCCGATGCACATTTACTAGATACATTAGAAGACTGGCTGCTGCCACACCTGAATAAAGAAAACAGCATGGAAAAGCTCAAACAGCTACCCCTATTAAGTATCCTTAAGAATATGCTGGACTGGCAGCAACAACAGCTACTCGACGAACTCTTACCCACCCACTTCGACGTGCCCAGCGGTTCGCGCATCGCCATAGACTACGAGCCAGACATTCCTGTACTGGCTGCGCGCCTGCAAGAAATGTTTGGCCTGCAACAAACGCCAAGCATTCTAAAAGGCCAATACGCACTGCTGATACACCTACTATCACCCGCCAGTCGCCCCATGCAAATAACCCAAGACTTAGTCAGCTTCTGGAACAACACCTATCAAGAGGTGAAAAAGGAGCAGAAAATAAAATACAAGCGCCACTACTGGCCCGATGACCCACTACAAGCGCAGGCAACCAGTAAAACCAAGAAGAATATGCACCGCAATTAGCAGAGTAGGCTGGTTAGTAGCCCTCTAGCCCTTCTGGCACAAAGGGTAACTCGTCTATAGACTGAATATTGTATTTACCTGTCTCGAGCTGTTTGCGTAAACCGTCAAATGTTTTTTGCGGAGCTCCCTTCGCCGCCATATTGACAATCCATGAGGGCAGCCTCCCCCCCATATCCGCAAAACTTTCCAGCTCAACTCGTGTGCCCCCAGATTCTACAGGGGTAAGTGTCCAATGGCTGTAGAGTTTCTTGATACGTACGAAGCCTTTCCTGGGTGGGAAATACTCCTCGTTATTATGCGAATAAAGATGCACAACCTTAGTATCCGGCTCATAGCGAATAAACCCTTCCACGCCAACATCTCGCGCTTTTACTGGCCAAATTCTCTTAAACGCCATATAAAAGTGCTTAGGTTTAGGTACATCTGTTTGTTTATCAATGCTTCTTAGCTGATAAACCCACTCTGGCATAGCCTCTAAGTCCATCATCATAGCGACAATTTGCAAGGGGCTATAATCCACATGGCTGCTGCCTTTAAAGGCATGTAAATCTTTGTTAGGCACATCATAAATGTGAATGGTAACGCCCTTTTCTCCTCGTCCCTGTTTCAGCAATTGCCAGTCAAAATCATACGGCGGAGTAATTTCTTGAGCTGTAGTACTAAATGCAAATAAACTCAGTAAAACAAAGA
The DNA here is from genome assembly GCA_964495705.1 of uncultured Gammaproteobacteria bacterium. Taxonomy (GTDB): domain Bacteria; phylum Pseudomonadota; class Gammaproteobacteria; order HTCC5015; family HTCC5015; genus CAZBWS01. The sequence goes on along the minus strand of CAZBWS010000046.1, from coordinate 9,214 downwards.
GTAGAGGGTGGCGAATCATGTTGTAACCTGTATGAATAACGTTAATTCTGAGCAATTAAGTAACTATTAGTTCCCGTACTGGAGTGACAGACTATCGCTCAAAGTGCCGATATTAACATTAATACATGATGTTGTTTTCATAGTCCAACTAACGTAGATCATTACTGTTTAATGCGGATAGGCTAAAAACCCCCTATAAAATCTAATTGTAAAGACTCGTCAAGGGGCTTCCATCCTTCCCTCAAACTGCCATAATGAGCAGCCAATAATTACAAGTTATAACACTTTGCTATCGACTTTAACGACACTCGCCTTAATCTCAGTAGTTGGCATATTTTGCCAGTGGGTTGCTTGGCGTGCTCGTCTACCCGCCATTCTATTTTTATTGATTGCAGGTATATTAGCTGGCCCCGTAGGCGACATCGTCAACCCCGATGAACTATTTGGGGACATGCTATTTCCCTTCATCTCCTTATCTGTTGCCATCATTTTATTTGAAGGCAGCTTAACCCTCAAGTTTTCCGAGCTGAAAGAGATAGGTTCAGTTGTGCGCAATATGGTCACCTATGGCGCACTCATCAATGCGTCTATTACGACCGTTGCCGTGCATTATCTCACGGGTATCACATGGCCACTATCAGCCCTCTTTGGTGCCATTATGGTCGTCACAGGACCCACTGTGATTGTGCCCCTACTGCGCACGGTAAAACCCAATGCACGCGTATCCAATGTATTGCGCTGGGAAGGTATTGTCATCGACCCACTGGGAGCCCTATTCGCGGTTGTCGTATTTGAATGGATTGTTGCCCAACAAGCCGGCTCTGGTTGGGGGCATATTTCTATGACCTTCTTAAAGACAATTGCCAGCGGCATGTTCATTGGCGCCATTGTCGGCCATCTATTTGGTCTAGTGCTGCGCAATCATTGGCTGCCCGAATATCTACACAATTTTGCTGCATTAGCGGTGGTCTGTGGAGGTTTTGCCGCAGCAGAGGAAATGCACCACGAAGCCGGACTACTCGCGGTGACTGTAATGGGTATGTGGTTAGCCAACATGAAAGATGTTAACACGGCTGAAATTTTAAACTTTAAAGAAAGCCTCACCGTTGTACTGGTGTCCAGTTTGTTTATCGTTATGGCTGCACGTATCGACTTTGGCGCTTTCAAAATTCTAGGCTGGGGGGGAGTTGGCGTACTCCTCGTTATCCAACTATTTAGCCGCCCAATCAAAGTCTTTTTCAGCACACTGGGCTCCGTTTTCACGCCTCAAGAGTGTCTACTCATGGCCTGGGTAGGGCCTAGAGGTATTGTTGCGGCCGCAGTCACAGCCCTCTTCGCGCTAAAGCTAGAAAACCTAGGGTTTTACCAAGCCAATCTGCTAGTCCCCCTCGCCTTTATGGTTATTATGGGCACCGTTGTTATTCAAAGCGCCACCGCTAGACCCTTGGCAAAATTACTTGGCGTCGCCGAACCAGACTCCCGTGGCTTCCTCATAGTCGGGGGTAACCCCGTAGCTAGGGCCATCGCCGGAGCACTGCAAAGCGCAGGTTATCGCGTGCTGCTAAGTGACACTTATTGGGACAATATTTCAGCAGCGCGCATGGACAACTTGCCTACCTATTACGGCAGTTTGCTCTCCGAGCATGCAGATACCCACCTCGACCTGGTCGGCCTAGGCGGCATGCTGGGTTTATCGCATCATGCTGACCGCAATAACTTGGCAGTGCTTAAATACCGCAACGAGTTTGGCCCCAACAATGTCTATTGCCTAGCCACCCGCGCCGACAATACCGCTGCCAGTAGCAAGCACATCGTCAGCGACCGCCACCGCGGTGACATCTTATTTGGTGTCGATATGACCTATAGTAAACTCGCGGGGCTAATCGCCAAGGGTGCGCAGATCAAATCTACAACGCTCACTGAGGAATTTAACTTTCAGTCTTGGCTAGAGCATGAAAGTAACTTCTATAACGTGCCGCTGTTTGTACTAGACAACAAGGAAAACCTGAGCTGGTTTACCGATGATGCAGACCTCAACCCGAAGAATGGCTGGCAGTTATATAGCTTAGTACCCAATCAGGGGGATGGGGAGCTCACTAGCTAAAGTGCTCTGCATGAAAGCGCAAATGCTCTTCAATAAAGCTAGCAACAAAATAATAGCTATGATCATAGCCTTCTTGCATACGGATCGTAGCGGGGTAGTTTTTCTGCTTAACCACAGCGGCCAAATTATCCGTCAACAACTGCTCCGCTAGAAAGTCATCCTCACTGCCCTGGTCAATCAACATGGGCACAAAGTCTTTTGCGAGATTCATCAACTCACAGCTATCATAATCAACCCAAGTACTGCAATCGTCACCCAAGTAAGTACGCAATGCTTTTTGCCCCCAAGAACACTGGATAGGGTTAACTATAGGGCTAAAAGCGCTAACCGAGCTATAGCGACCAGGGCTCTTTAAGGCAATGCTCAAAGCCCCATGACCGCCCATAGAGTGACCACTAATCCCACGCTGTTGAGTGGCGGGGAAATTGGCTTCTATTAACGTTGGCAACTCATCAACAATGTAAGCATACATTTGATAATGCTTCTCCCACGGTTGCTGTGTGGCATTGACATAGAAGCCTGCACCTTGCCCCAGGTCGTAGCCTTCATCATTAGCCACACTCTCACCTCTAGGACTGGTATCTGGTGCTACAACAATGATGCCTAGCTCAGCGGCCCAGCGCTGTACTGCCGACTTCTGCATAAAATTTTCGTCAGTACAGGTAAGGCCCGACAACCAATAAAGAACCGGTAGCTTTTTCTGTTCGGTTTGATCAGGTAGATAAACCGCAAAAGTCATCTCGCAGGCATTACTACTGGAGAGGTGAGTAAAGCGTTTATGCCAGCCGCCGAAACTACGATTGCTGGCGATACATTTAATAACACTCATATTAGAACTTCACTACCGTACGGATACTCTTGCCACTATGCATCAAGTCGAAGCTCTCATTGATGCCTTCTAGGGGCATATTGTGGGTAATAAAGTCTTGCAAGGGTATCTCCCCCTGCATATAGCGCTCAACATAACCGGGCAATTCGGTGCGACCACGCACACCACCAAAGGCCGTACCACGCCAAACGCGCCCAGTGACTAACTGGAAGGGGCGTGTAGATATTTCTGCACCCGCATCAGCAACACCAATAATCACAGACTCTCCCCAACCCTTGTGGCAGCACTCTAGTGCGGAACGCATCACTTCGGGGTTGCCGATACATTCAAAGGAGTAATCCACCCCACCATCAGTCATAGTGACAATATGCGATTGGATATCACCCTCAATTTTTTTCGGGTTTATACAGTCTGTTGCACCCAACTTCTTAGCTAAATCAAACTTCCCTTCATTGATATCAATGGCAATAATACGTCCTGCCTTCTGCTCAACGGCTCCGACAATTGCCGCCAAACCAATCCCCCCTAGACCGAAGATAGCCACACTATCCCCCTCTTCTACCTTAGCGGTATTTTTCACCGCACCCATACCCGTGGTAACACCACAGCCAAGTAGACAAACCTCTTCTAGTGGAGCTTCTTGGCTAATTTTTGCTAAGGATATCTCTGGAATAACCGTGTACTCAGAAAAAGTAGACGTACCCATGTAATGATAAATGGGCTTGCCGTCTTTAGAAAATCGTGTCGTCCCATCCGGCATTAAACCTTTGCCTTGAGTTTCACGAATTTTTTGACATAGGTTTGTTTTACCCGACAAGCAAAACTTACATTCTCTACACTCAGGTGTATACAAAGGTATGACATGATCACCGACGGCGACACTAGTCACCCCTTCACCTACCTGCTCAACAACACCCCCGCCTTCATGGCCTAAAACACAGGGGAAAACACCTTCAGAGTCTGCTCCAGATAGAGTGTAAGCATCCGTATGACAAACACCCGTGGCGACAATGCGCACCAATACCTCCCCTGCTTGGGGCGGCATCACATCAATGGTTTCAATGCTTAGTGGTTGATTAGGTGCCCAGGCAACCGCGGCACGTGATTTAATGGGTGTTTGGTTCATGATTTGGCCTATAGATAAGCCCAGACTCAGTGGCATGGACGGTTAATAAAATGACCAAACAATAACAGTTATAGTGTGAACACAACAGCCTCCTAGCAACTTATCCGCATCAGACATAGCTACAGCCGAGGAGGCTCAACGGCCGCATTACTGCGCTCAGGAATAATACCTTGTTCAATCGCCATTGCAGTGACACTGCTACGAAAGTCTCGCTTAATCGTAGTAAAGGTTGCACGGTGCTTACCCGCTACAGACTGAGCCTTCAAATGAGCCGCTTCAAATAGATTTTCTAGGGGAACAGCTTGGTCAACTACACCCTGTTCAACACATTCATTCGCATTCCACGCCGCTCCCGTGATGGCTAATTCATACGCCCCTTGTTGACTAGGCAGCAACTTAACGACTGCCATCATAGGCAATGAAAACGGTACTTTAATATTCACTTCTGCAAAACAAAAACGGCCTCTCTCAGCACGCATAAAACGAAAATCTAAAGCCGCAGCGATCAATGCTCCACCAGCATATGTATTGCCATTGAGAATGCCAATGGTAGGCATACAAAAGGTGGCTAGGCGCAGTAAAAGCTTATCAAAATCAGCCACAAAAGCCATAAAGCTATCAGCTGTTTGCTGCCCCACCCAAGGCAAATTAATACCCGTAGAGAATGTCTTATCACTGCTACTGCTTATCAGCATAGCGCTATTATCAGTATTTGCTTCTATAGCATCTAATGCTAAGTGCCATTTGATTAAGCCTTCTGGGGTTAAGGTATTATCATTTTCTGCGTCTGTCATACGCAGCTCAACAACATTGCCGTGTTGAATAAGCTCTAACATAAATATCTACTCTTTTATCTAATCTGTTTGTTCAATGGATTGACTATAGCACCTTAAAGGCTTACGCAATTACGTCCTTTACCCTTGGCGCGATAGAGTGCTTTATCTGCTGCTTTAATCACTTGCTCCGGTTTTTTATGCTGTCCTGTGCGTGTCGCAATCCCCATGCTCACAGTCACAGAAAGTGGCTTGGGCTTAGTTTTTGTCTTGAGCTTTTTTTTAGACTTTTTTGCCGGCCGTGCCGCCTCTCGTACAAACATTGCATAATCTTGAATAGTGATACGCAGTTTTTCTAGGTGGGGCTCTGCATCTTTTGGCTGTTTGCCTGTAAAGACAAGGGTAAATTCTTCGCCGCCATAGCGATACGCTATGCCCCCACCTGTGGTTTTCGCCATCTTAGATGCGACCATTTGTAACACCTGGTCACCTACATCGTGGCCATGGGTATCATTAAATTTTTTAAAATGGTCTATATCTAACATCGCAATTGTATAAGTGCGCCCCAAACTAAGCAGCTTTTGATTTAAAGCTCTGCGTGAAGGTAGCCCTGTCAGCTCATCTCTATAAGCCATATTATGAGAGTCCAACAATATCGACAAACAAACCATAATGCATACCATACTCAACAATATGGCCGGCGCAGCAAGCTGCCAGTGCACTGGTAGCTTGCATGCCAGTGTCACTAGAGCCCACTGTGCTAATAAGAAAACAGCATAGATGGATATATTGTTTTTCAGCAACAATGTGATGCAAAACAGACTGGATAGCAGCCCTGCTATCAATATTACATCCGGTACATATAACCATGGGAAATATATTCGCAGTTGCAACAAATCTCTCTGTATAAACTCTTCTAGCAATAACTCATGTCGAGTAATCAGATAGAACAATGCTCCACCTTGCAGTACCAGAAAAAGCAAACGCAATAAACCGTGTATTGAAAACAAACTACGATCTTTAAATACAATAAATAAACCGCTATTTAATTGCAGTGCTATCAATATCAAACTAAAAGCAGCCGTACCTTGCCAGTGCGGCAGGTAAAAAACCATCGCCGCTCCCAACGCTATAAACAAGACTAAGAAGCTATAGCGACTACGGTTAAACTGTATACTTAAGAACACACTTAGAGAGAGTAGGCTCAAGGGCATAAAATTCTCTAGTGCAGTAAACCAGGTTGTGCTTGCAATAGATTCCAAGGCCCACAAAGTTGCCGCAAAGACTATAAATGGGCTGAGTAATAGGCCCCAACGATTAGATAAAAAACCTAACACTATACTTTCAACTTATAGCCTGTTTTAAATATCCACCAGATCGCAAGTAGGCAAATACTCATAAAAAATAAAATCATTGCTAAACTGACGCCCGCGCTCACGTCCGACACTCCATAAAAACTCCAACGAAAGCCGCTAATTAAATAGACTACAGGGTTAAATAAGGTAATCGTTTGCCACATAGGGGGGAGCATACTTATCGAGTAAAAGCTGCCGCCTAAAAATGTCATCGGCGTAATAACTAGTGCAGGAATGATTTGCAGTTTTTGAAAACCATCTGCCCACACGCCAATAACAAAGCCTAACAAGCTAAAGGTTATCGCAGTTAGCACCAAAAAACCCATCAACCAGAAAGGATGGAGTATCTCGTACTCTACAAAACAGCGCGCCGTAACTAAGATCAAGCAACCCAAAATAATCGATTTACTCGCCGCAGCACCAACATAGCCCAACACTATTTCAACCGCAGAGACAGGCGCTGACAGCACTTCATAAATCGTACCTGAGAATTTTGGCATATAGATACCAAAGGCCGCATTAGAAATGCTTTCGCCCAACAATGACAACATCAATAGACCCGGTACGATAAAGGCTCCATAGGGAATACCATCAATCTCTCCCATACGCGAACCTATAGCAGCGCCAAAGACAATAAAATACAATGATGTAGACAATACAGGGGCAGCAATACTTTGCATTAATGTGCGCCAAGCACGGTTCATTTCAAATTGATAGATGGCCCGAATAGCGTAAATATTAAGTATCATTATTGCGCCTCCCGCACGAGATTGACGAATATTTCTTCTAGTGAGCTTTCACTAGAGTGCAAGTCTTTAAAATCAATACCCTGCTCATTCAAGCTGCGGACCAATTGAGCTATGCCAGTATTTTCAGATTGTATATCGTAGGTATAAACGAGGGTATTGCCCTCCTCTGCCAGCTCCAGCGGATAATCTATCAACGTACTCGGTAGCTCTTGCAGGGGCTCTTGTAACTGAATGCTAAGTTGCTTTTTTCCAAGCTTTTGCATCAGTACCTCTTTTTCTTCCACCAACATCAACTGTCCTTTATTAATAACACCAATACGATCAGCCATATCTTGGGCCTCTTCAATGTAATGGGTAGTGAGTATGATAGTGACGCCACTATCGCGCAGGCCGCGTACCATTTTCCACATATCTTGACGCAGCTCTACATCGACACCAGCTGTTGGCTCATCTAGAAATAAAATACTCGGCTCATGGGAAAGTGCTTTCGCGATCATCACTCGGCGCTTCATTCCGCCAGATAACATCATTATCCTAAAGTCTTTTTTATCCCACAATGATAAGTCTTTTAATATTTTTTCTATATAAGCTGGGTTTTTGGGCTTGCCAAAAACACCACGACTAAAGCTTACCGTTGACCAAACTGTCTCAAAAGAATCAGTAGATAACTCCTGAGGTACTAAACCAATCTTGGCACGTGCAGCTCTGTAGTCCTTAACAGTGTCGTGGCCATCTGCTATCACGGAGCCCGAAGTCGCATTAACAATTCCACAGATAATGCTAATTAGAGTCGTCTTGCCCGCCCCATTGGGACCCAATAAGGCAAATATCTCACCTCGCCTAATATCCAGGTCAATGCCTTTAAGAGCTTCAAAGCCTGAATCGTAAACTTTACTTAGCTGCTGAGTTGAAATGACAAGCGACACAATATGCCCTTAGTAATAATTAAAGAGGAGAGTTTAAATGAAATACGCACTATATCTAGGCGCTATTTTTTAAATCTCACCCTGTAGGCTATCCGCATTAGCTCCACATAACTGAAATAAGTCACACTCTAAGCATAATATTGAGTACAGTGTTGAACAAATCACTATTAAGATTCAAATAAACTATGCAACCACTTTATCGATTAACTATTTCTTGCCCTGACAAAACGGGAATCGTTGCCGCTGTTAGCAGCTTTGTCGCTGAACATGGCGGTAACTTAATTGAAGCTAACTACCATACAGAACAAGACAGTCACTGGTTTTTCATGCGTAATGAGATTAGCTTCTCCAAAGCAAACGTTGACAAAGAAGTTTTTATGCAGGAATTCACTCACTTAGCAGATCAATTTGAGATGCAGTGGAGATTGGTTGATAGCCGAGTGTGCAAAAAAATTGTCATTTTAGTCAGCCAACATTCCCATTGCCTTGCGGATATCCTGCACCGCTGGCACAGTGGCGACTTGGCAGGAGAAATTGTAGCTATCATATCCAATCATGCAACGCTCAGTGATATTGCTCAATGGTATAAAGTCCCCTTCCACCACATCCCTGTAAACACCGAATGTAAAGATAGTGCCAATCAAGAGATAACTTCCCTGTTACAACAATACCAAACTGATACCGTAGTATTAGCGCGTTATATGCAGATTATTCCTGCGAATTTATGCACTGCATACCAAGGCCGAATGATCAATATACACCACAGCTTTTTACCTTCTTTTGTTGGCGCCAACCCCTATGAACGCGCCTACCAACGCGGCGTTAAATTAATTGGTGCCACATGCCACTATGTCACTAGTGATTTAGACGAAGGCCCTATCATCGAACAAGATGTAGTTCGTGTCAGCCACCGACAGAACAAAGCAGACATGCTGAAAAACGGCAAAGATGTAGAGCGTGTTGTTTTAGCCAGAGGTTTACAATACCACCTGGAAGACAGGGTGATGGTACACGGGCGACGCACGATCATCTTAGAGTAATAAAAGAATCAATTAAAACAGCTTTTTAGTCATTAATACGCGTGATTTATCAAATGAGAACTTTTGCTATATAATCGCCCTTTCTAAAACAACAAAGGTTTTACCCATGGCTAGACGTTCTAAGCAATCTATAGAAGCAGAACAATTAATACTGCAAACTCTTAAGCTAATGGACATTCGCGTTGAAGCGAAATCAGACGGATCTATACTGACTATCGACTTTAATCCTTCTACTAAAAAGAAGACTAAGCCTGTAGCAAAAAAATCTAAACCTGCCGTAAAAACTAAAGCCGTTGTAAAAGCTAAGCCAGG